>JBPCSC010000459.1:0-1354 GCA_051007495.1 Methylococcaceae bacterium
ATGGTAGGGCGCACCGACTGAGCCTACGCCCATAGCGGCAATTTGATCCGCCGTAAATTTGTTACCACTGGCCCAGAAGCCACCGCCACCGATTTTGGTGTCGCGGTTAGTCGTGAAATACCCAACATTACCCAGAAACTGCATGCGGCCCCCAATAGTGGTGACAGGATTAGTGCCTGCGGATTGGGCGCAGGTTTGAACATGGGTGGTCGGGTCAGTCGTACAGGAAATCAGCGGATGAACCAGTTCACTCGCCAGGGTGGTGGCCACGCCTACGCCCAGGCCAGAGGCATCAGAAGGTTTTTTGCTGGAATCGGCAATGCGAGCCACCGAGGGTTGACCGTCCGCGCCAGTACAGTTGGCACCTGTGGCATCACAACCGGTACTCAAAGGAGCCATGCCGTCGTCGGTGACTTTGCCGGAATCATTGACCTGCGTGCCTTTGCCCTGTGGCCAAATCCAGGTGGCCGCGACGACTGGATCACGCAAGGCTGAACCGTCTGCGGCCGTCTTGCCGTTCTCACAACCATGCGCGATGCGAATGCCCTCAATGTTGTAGCCTCTGGCGGTGGGGGTGATCGTCGCGCCGGCGGCGGCAGGGGTGTTGTTCTTCCAGGTGTAGCCCACGCCACCCCCATTGACGAATCCCGGGTGAGCACTGACATTGCTGCTGAGCAGGGCTAATGCCGCCATTGCTCCGGCTGTGATCTTGAATACATGAGACATGGGTGATTGCTCCTCTTTTTGTTTGTGTGTTTGGTGTTAGTCAGTAGGGCCAGCGGCCTGGTAACGATTACCGCCGCTGACGGCCCTATTGAGCGAATAACGTACCAACCGCTGTAAGCCTATGGAAATAGCGGATTTGCGCTGGATGGTCGCGTGCCTGCTTGCCTGAGCAACATAGGCTGGCTGAGCCATTTAACGGGGTTGTGCGTGATATGACACAGGCTTGCCGCTGGACCCCACCGCCGGTATGTCCAGCCATCGGTTTCGATTGAATACCCTGAGTGAGGGATGATCGAACGGGGCTTGTTCCCGGCGCACCCGCTCGTCGGTCAAACTCTTCAAAAAGGCCAGAAGATCGGTTTTTTGCTGTGCCGTGAACTGCTGCGGGAAGACAAACGTGGCGAAACGCTCAGGATTGGCGACATTGCCGCCCCGGTTGTAGAACTCAATAACGGCTTCAAGGCTACCTAGACTACCGTCGTGCATGTACGGCCCGGTCAATTCGACGTTACGCAGGCTTGGCACCTTGAAACTTCCCCGTACCGCCAGCGGCAATCGGCCTTGATGGGGCCTGGCCAGTTCATGGCGGGTGGTTTCCGGGTTGGGAACCACCGCATTGCGCGGGTTC
>JBPCSC010000460.1:0-5278 GCA_051007495.1 Methylococcaceae bacterium
CCCTGAATGTCCACACAAGCCTTGATATTGATCATCGACGACTGCCCGGAAAATATAGAAGTACTGGGTGAGTATCTTGCCGAAGATTATGAAATCCAGTTTGCCCTGTCCGGATCAGAAGGTCTGGAACTGATCGCCGAAACCTTGCCCGATCTGATTTTGCTCGACATGATGATGCCGGTCATGGACGGATTTGAGGTATGTCGACACCTTCGGGAAGACCCCCGTACCCGTGAAATTCCCGTTATATTCGTTACGGCCCGCAACGATAGTGAGACAGAGTCCCGGGCATTGGCGGCGGGAGCAGTCGATTTCATACACAAACCGGTTAACCCGCCCGTACTCAAAGCCCGAGTCGCCACCCATATCAAACTCAAAATGAGGCTGGACGAACTGAGGTATCTGGCCACGCGTGATCCTCTAACCGGTCTGGCCAATCGCCGGGTGTTTTATGAACGTCTGGAAATGGAGTGGAATCGAGCCATGCGTCGTAACGACACCTTGTCCTTGCTGATGATTGATGTCGATCACTTCAAAGCCTACAACGATTGTTACGGGCATCCCAAGGGGGATTCCTGTCTCAAAAAAATTGCCGAAACCATAGGCAACACAAGCCTCAGGGCCAATGAACTGGCCGCCCGGTTCGGTGGCGAGGAATTCGTAGTCCTGCTGGCCAATACCTCACTAGAGCAAGCCGCATTGGTGGCCGAACGCATTTGCGAACGTATTCGTGAATTAGCCATCCCGCATCAGGCTTCCTCAGTCAGCGATCGGGTCACGGTAAGTATTGGAGTCGGCAGTGCCATGCCCTGCCGTTATGCGGAACAACTCACCCATTCCGGTAGTTGCCTTGAGACCTGCGCCAAATTCCTCAGTTGTGCGGGCAATCTGGTCGAGACCACCGACAAGGCACTGTACACAGCCAAATCACGCGGACGCAACCGGTTTGTATGCAGCGGAGCAATCACACCCGGCGAATGTTACCGAACCCAGTATTTGCCCGAGTTCGAGACAAACCCGGATTATCCCTAAGTATTCCTGAAACTGCACTGAGGATTCAGGGCATATTCGTCAATCAGACATGAATCGAAATAACACACTACTGAGTGCCATACCTGCCTTACTGTTGTTCCTTATAGGCAGTCTGGCCAGCGTGGGTATTTATCATGCCACCCGACATTGGGAAGCCTTGCAAATAGGCGGGCGTTTTCATGACAGCGCCGTCAATCAAGCCAATCAGATCACAAATGGCTTTAAAGAGATACTCACCACCACTCAGGCGATCAATCGGGTACACGAACTGGTAGCGGTCACTGATGCCACCACGTTTGCCCATACTGTCAGGCCTTTTCTGGCGCAGAATCCCGATATTCTGGCGTTCTACTGGGTAAAACACCTCAAGGATGCCGAGCGAAAAACCTATCCATTGGAGATTCAGGACGTAATAAACGGCCAATTGTTTCCGGCCATTCACCACGCAGAATATGATGTCGTGGAGCAAATTGAACCCCTGTCAGACAATGAATCCGTACTGGGAGTCAACATGGATTCAGAAACCGTGCGTCGCCTGGCCCTGGAAACCGCTCGTGATAGCGGCGAACCGGTGGCTACCGGGCCTATCCGCCTGATTCAGGGAACCGGAACCCAGCGCGGTATGCTGGTATTCGCGCCGAATTACAATACCTCCTCGCCTCCCGTCTCGCTGCACGAAAGAAAACAGCTGATTCGTGGGTATACGGTATCTGTCATCCGGGTCGAGACATTCATGAACAACCGCACGGCCCTGACCAACCAGAACTTCCGGATTCAGCTAAGGGATATTGGGTACGTATACGATGAAGGCATAGTATATCGTTCGATTTCCTTCAGTCAGTTTCCTGAGGAAACCGCCCTCCCACCCGAGTTACACCATACGGTCATTTACAACATGGCCGGGCGCACCCTTGAATTACAACTCACCCCTACGCCTGTTTTCCTGGCATCCCAAAACTCAATGTGGTCACTGGCCTTGTTGGCGAGCGGCCTGATACTAAGCACTCTGGCCAGCTTTATTCTATACCGCTATCAAGTGCAGGGAATCAATCTCATGCGTATGGCGGAACAAAAAACCCTGAACATTCTATTCGAGACCAACCCGATAGGTATGATTATCACCAGGGCCAATGATGGGTATCCGGTTCGTGTTAACCAAGCCTTTCTCGAATTGCTCGATTATGATCGCTTTGGGTTTGAAGACAAAATTTATCAAGACCCGGAATTCTGGCTGGATACTGAATACCGCAACCAGATTCGTGCACGCCTGCAGGACGAACCAGCCATAGTCGAAATGTCCGTACGAATATGTTGTCGGCAGAATCAGGACAAATACCTGCTGATGACTATTCATCCTATACCCTTTCAGGGTAAACCTTGCTTCATCAACACCTTCATGGATGTAACCGAACTGGAACAAACCAGAAGGCAATTGCAGGATCATCAAAACCATTTAGAGCAGTTAGTGGATATTCGAACCCGCCAGCTTCAAAACTCGGAATCCCGTTTCAGGGCCATGATTGAACAACCCTTGGTAGGTATTTTTATTGAGCAAGAGGGCCAATTAATCTATGTCAATCCTGCCCTGGTTCGGATGTATGGTTATGCAGACATGGACGATATGATGGCTCAAACCTCTGGCCATTTCCCTGCCCTGAATGAACCCGCCGAGACATCCCCGCACGGTGAGTCAGTGATTCACCACCACCAGATGATCAGTCGTAATGGCAGCCTGATTTACACCGAGATTCATACCCATTCCATTCAGATCGAAAATACCCGCCAATTGATGGGGGTCGTGCTGGATGTCACCCAGCGAGTCCGCGAAACCGAATTGAAAGAGAAAGCCACTCAGCGCCTGCAAATCGCTTTGCAAAGCGGGCTTATAGGACTCTGGGAGTGGAATTTTCAAACCGACGCGGTGTATTTCTCACCTGAATGGAAAATTCAACTGGGCTATACCCCGGATGAATTGCCCGATCATTTTCTTGAATGGCACGACCGCATACACCCGGACGACCTTGAGGCGTTAATCAACGGTATGGGTGATTATATTGAGCACCCCACTCAATCGGGTTATCAGGCCGAATTTCGTATGCGACACAAAAACGGTAGCTATCGCTGGATCCTGTCTCGTAGCACTTTATTACACCAGGGCACGGCTACTCAGCCTTACTTGATGGTCGGTTCACATATCGACATCACCGAACAGAAGGTGCGTGAAGAAGCCATCAATTTGCTGGAACAGCGTCACCGGTTTGCTTTGGAAACCCTGGGCGTAGGGGAATGGGAATCCAACCCAGTCACTGGAGTCACTACCCGTTCTCCCATCCACGATCAGATATACGGATACCCTCCCCCCGTTACCGACTGGAGCCTGGATATTTTTTTCAGCCACGTTTTGCCTGAAGATCGGGAACAGGTGCAGCAGGCACTGAAATACATCAGGCAAGAGAAGGGAGCCCATGATTTGCAATTCCGTATTCTTAGGGCTGATGGTGAGATTCGCTGGATTTACGGACGCGGGCGTATCCGTGTTGATGCTGAAGGTAATGAGATAGTGGCCGGGGTGGTTATGGATATCACCGAGCAACAACTTACAGCACTGGCACTCAGAGAAAGTGAAGCCCGTCTTGCCCTGTTCATTGAACACGCCCCTGCGGCCCTGGCCATGTTTGATATGGATATGTGTTACCTGGCTGCAAGCCGTTTATGGCGAGAGGATTATCATCTTATGGATCAACCCATCCTGGGAAAATGCCACTACGATGTCTTCCCGAACATACCCGAACATTGGCGTGTCGCCCACTGGCAGGGCATGAACGGTCAGCAGGTCAATATCGCCGAAGATTTATATGTATGGCCGGATGGAACCCGGCAATGGCTCAATTGGGCTATTCATCCCTGGTATAAAGCTACCGGAGAAACGGGAGGGATCATCCTGTTCACCAAGGACATTACGGAACGCAAAACCAGCCAAACCCTGCTGGAGGAAAGTGAAAACCGGTTCCGCAATCTGTTCGAGCATTTGCCGGTCGCTTATCAGGCACTCGACGCACACGGGATCTGGGTGGATGCCAATGACAAAATGGCTGAATTATTGGGATACACCTCAGTACCGGAACTCCTGGGCCGGGACTTTTGTGGTTTCTGGGACGATTCGGCCAGCAACCCGCTTAGACAGGCTCTGGATGAATTCAACACAGGTAACAACGTGGAGGGGGAAATCAGATTGAAGCGTTGCGATGGAACCCCCATCACCGTGCTGGTTTCAGGTCGTATCCAGCGGGATGGTCAAAGCCGTTTTCTGCGTGTGCACTGTGTGCTGATTGATGTCACCGAACATCGACGCATGGAAGACAGCATCCGCGAAATGAATGCCAATCTGGAAATCAAGGTAGAAGAACGTACCGAGGCTTTACGACTGAGCGAACTGAAAGCCCGTCAAATCATGTCCTGTAGCCCCATCGCCATGTTGCTGGTCGGCGAGAACGGTCGTATCGAACTGGCCAATTACAAAGCAGGAGAACTGTTTCGCTGTCCACCGGAAACACTATGTGGCCGACTGGTTGATGACTTCGTACCTGAGCATGGCAGGAATCTCACCACCTTGCCACGCTCCGACATTGTCGTGATGCCCGACATCTACCCTGTGTATCTGGATCAGAACATCAACGCCATCGTCAGCGATGGAACCGAAATTCCGGTCGAAATCGGACTGGGTTCTACGGTAGTTGGTGATACCCGTTACACCATTGCATCCCTGCTCGACATCACCCAAAGAGTCACGACTGAGCAACGGATACAAAGCACTTTGCGCCGCCTGGCTTTGGCCACCGAAGCCGCCGAGATTGGGATATGGATCTGGAATTTTGCCGATGACTCGCTCGAATGGGATGACCGCATGTTCGCTTTGTACGAATCACCACTCAGCCTCCGCCAAACGGGGTTGTATTACGATGCCTGGTATTCCCGGCTGCACCCGGAAGATCGAGAAGAGATCACACAACGGATATGGGAGGCCCGGAATACGGCAAAAAACTGGCAGGATGATTTTCGTCTGCTATTTCCAGATGGACGAATTCGCCACATCCATGCTGCCTCTGTAGTAGAAGAAGATATTTCGAAACAGCCCATACGCATGATCGGCATCAACCGGGATATTACCCATCAGCGATTATTTGAACAGGAATTACTCGAGGCGCGTCACCTTGCCGAAATCGCCAATCACGCCAAGGGAAAGTTC
>JBPCSC010000461.1:0-13264 GCA_051007495.1 Methylococcaceae bacterium
TGGTTACTCCGCCCAAAAGCAACGAACTGCTGCCCGGTATAACCCGTGATCTGGTGCTGGAACTGGCATTGGCGCATGCAATCCCCTGCGTTGAGCGGCAGATTACGCTGGATGAATTCAGGCAGGCCGATGAAATCTGGCTGACCAGTTCCACCCGCGAGATTCTTCCGGTGGTGACACTGGATGAAAACCCCGTAGGCAACGGAGAACCCGGTACTCTGTGGAAGCACTTGCAGGGTCTTTATCAAGCCTACAAACAAACCTTACGCCAGGCATGAGCCAGACCGACACACCCTCCCTGTTGCAGTTTCCCTGTGATTTTCCCATCAAGGCCATGGGACTCACCCACGAGACACTGGAAATTGAGATACTGACCATCGTCAACCGCCATGCTCCCGGTCAGTTGACCGAAGCCAGCGTCAGCAGTCGTATCAGCAAAGGGGGTAAATACACATCGGTTACTGTCAACCTGAAGGCCGAAAACCAGGCCCAGCTTGATGCCATTTATTGCGAACTCAGCAGTTCACCCGCCATCATGATGGTTCTCTGACTTCCAAGCCGTCACCGGACATTCACCCCATGAGTCCATCCAGCCTTACCCCAGCCGATGAGTACCTGAAACAACATCTTCAGGATGTGCGTGATTTACTCCAGAAGCAAAAGCTGGAAGAAACCATTTTGCAGCACCAGGCCATGCCGCATCACGATTTGGTTGAAAATCTGATGCACCGCAGTCATCAGGTGGCATTGAAACATAAACTGGAACACCTGCATTCGGCAGATATTGCCTACATACTTGAGGCTTTGCCGGTTGAGCCTCGTTTGATTGTCTGGAGTCTGGTAGCCGCAGACCTGGACGGACAGATACTTCTGGAAGTATCCGACTCAGTGCGGGAAACCCTGATTTCCGACATGGACACCAGCGAGTTATTGCATGCGGCTGAAGACCTGAAAACCGACGAAATTGCCGATCTGGCCCCGGATTTACCCGAAGAAGTGCTGCAGGAATTGCTGGAGCGTTTAAATGATCAAGGACGGGAACGTCTGCGCTCAGTGCTCTCACACGATGAACATACCGTAGCCGCCTTGATGGATTTCGGCATGGTCACCATTCGGGAGGACATCACCCTGGAAGTGGTTTTGCGTTATCTGCGTCGTCAGGGGGATTTACCCGAGCATACCGACAAACTATTTGTGGTGGACAAACACGGAGTATTGAAAGGAGTATTGCCACTCAAGCGTTTACTGACCCAAAACCCGGACAAACTGGTATCCGAAATCATGGCGCGTGATTTAGTGTCTTTCCGTCTGGATGACGAAGCCAATGAAGCGGCCCGGGCTTTTGAACGATATGAACTGATTTCGGCCCCGGTAGTAGACGACCAATCCCATTTGCAGGGCCGTATCTGTATCAACGCCATCGTCGATCACATACGCGGTCAATCCGATGAAGAACGTTTGAGTCAGGCGGGCTTGATCGAAGAAGAAGACATGTTCTCCGGTATCTGGAAAAGCCTGAAAAACCGCTGGTTATGGTTGGCCATCAATCTGGTCACGGCATTCGCCAGCACCCGGGTTATTGGCGTATTTGAAGATACTATTGTTCAGGTAGTGGCATTGGCCTCACTCATGCCCATAGTAGCCGGTATAGGCGGTAATACCGGCAATCAAACCAGCATACTCATCGTGCGTTCCCTGGCTTTGGGTTTGATTACCCCGGGCAATACCCGTCGTCTGGTCACCAAGGAAATGCTGATTGGCGTGCTCAATGGCAGTGTCTGGGGTGGAGTTTTGGGGGTATTGGCCTTCGCACTGTATGGCGATCCTGGCCTGGGCATCGTCATGGCCAGTGCCACTTTGTTAAATCTGGTGGTTGCGGCGGTCACTGGCCTGGCCATACCTCTGATACGGCACCGCATGGGCATGGATCCAGCCGTTGGTACCAGCGTGTTACTGACCGCCGTCACCGACGGCATGGGCTTCTTCATTTTTCTGGGGTTGGCCAGCGTCTTTCTGCTCTGATGGCCACGCCTGTCACCGATCGTATTCTCCACCCCGTATACCTGGGCATTAGAGACTACGAAAAAACCCTGCACGCCATGCGTCACTACACCGAGACGCGTCAACCGGACGCGCCGGATGAACTCTGGCTGTTGCAGCACCCCACGGTGTATACCTTGGGTCTCAACGGCAACCCGGAGCACCTGCTCAAACCCTCTTCCATACCGCTGATAAAAACCGACCGGGGCGGGCAAATCACCTGTCATGGCCCGGGCCAACTGGTTGCGTATCCGCTGCTCGACCTCAAACGTAACGGTTTAGGCGTTCGGCAACTGGTGAGCGGCCTGGAACGCTCAGTCATCGGCCTGCTGAAACAGTACGGCATTGCGGGAGAAACCCGCCGCGATGCCCCGGGTGTGTATGTGGAGGGGCGTAAACTCGCCTCTCTGGGTTTACGGGTTCGGCGAGGGTGCTCCTATCACGGTTTAAGTCTGAACGTGAACAACGATCTAACCCCCTTTGCCGCCACCAACCCATGCGGATACGCCGGACTCGAAGTCATCAGTCTGGCTCAACTGGGCATTGAAACCCGTCCCGAGCAGGTGGTTTCGGCTTGGCTCGCTCAGTTTCTTGACGTATTGGGCTATCGTCTTTCGGGCACGTCACCCGTACTGCATCATTTCAATTCTTTATCAACCCACCTAACAGGTACTTAAAACATGTGGACTGAAGGCTACGTTACCGAAATCGATTACACCCACGGTTATTACCGTGAATTGTCTCCTGCACTGCTGCGCTTTGCGTGTCTGGTCAGGGGATTATCCTTGCCCGAATGGAAGGACATGAAATACCTGGAACTGGGATTTGGCCAGGGGCTGTCCATCAACATTCATGCGGCGGCCAGTCCTGGAACCTACTGGGGTACAGACTTCAACCCGTCTCAGGTGGCCAACGCCCAAAATCTACTGAATGCCAGTGGTGTTGAGGCCCGTCTGTTCGATCACTCCTTCGCCGAACTGGCGGCCCGCACCGATTTGCCGCAATTTGACGTGATCGCCTTGCACGGCATCTGGAGCTGGATATCACCTGAAAACCAACAAAACATCATCGACATTGTGCGTCGTCATCTGGCGGTGGGTGGTGTTTTGTACATGAGTTACAACACCTTGCCGGGTTGGGCCTCGGCCATGCCGTTTCGCCACCTGATGCAGTTGCATGCTGATGTGGTAGGGGCCGATGCTCAAGGCATGGTGGGTAAGATTGACGCCGCCCTGCAATTTTCTCAGCAGGTGGTGGACAGCGGGGCCTTGTTCTTCCGCGCCAACCCCAGCGTGGGCGAACGCATTAAGAAAGTCGCCGAACAAAACCGCAATTATCTGGCGCACGAGTATTTCAATGCCGATTGGCAGCCCATGTACTTCTCCGAAGTGGCGACCCGTCTCGAAGAAGCCAAACTTACTTTCGCCACGACCGCCCATTTGCTCGACCATATTGATTCCATCAACCTGACGGCTGAAGTCACCCAGCAGATCAACACCATACGACATGGCATCCTGCGGGAAACCGTGCGGGACTACCACGTCAACCAGCAATTCCGCCGGGATATTTTTACCAAAGGTCAGCGTACGCTGAGTACGGCGGAACAAATGAACCGCCTGCGTGAGGTGAGGGTGGTGTTGGTGACCGATCTGGCCGATGTGCCGCTGACGGTGAAGGGGAATCTGGGTGAAGCACAATTACAGGAAGGCATATACCGTCCCATACTCGAATGGCTTGCCGCTCACGGGCCCAAAAGCCTGGCCGAACTGGAACATGGCCTGGCCGGTCAGGTTAATTTCCCCGCCATCATCCAGGCCACGCTCATTCTTATGGGCAATGGTCATCTCAGCCTGGCTCAGGAGGTCGCCGTTGTCGAACAAGCCCGTGCGGCGTGCGCCCGACTGAACCGCGCACTGTGCGAGCAAGCCCGTTACAGCCCTGACGTGGCCTACCTGGCTTCCCCGGTAACCGGGGGCGGGGTGGCTTTGTCTCGCTTCAGTCAGCTTTTTCTTCTGGCCATACGTCAAGGCATGACCACCCCAGAGCAATGGGCGCAAGCTGTTTGGTCGGTGCTGGCGGAACAGAATCAGCGGATTGTCAAGGAAGGCAAACCCATAGAAAGCCCTGAAGACAATCTGGCTGAATTGCTGACTCAAGCCCGGGAGTTTCATGACAAGCGTTTACCGGTACTCAAAACCCTGGGTATAGACGCTTAAACCTTATTGCCGGTCACTCATGTTGAAGCGAATAAAAAATCTGGTTGAACAAGGGTTTAACCAACAGGTGTCGGCCACCGGTCTGGGTGTATTTCGAATACTATTCGGATTGGTGATCGTTCATGAAATCCTGTTTCTGATTGCATTCCGCCACCTGATTTTTGATACCCTGCCTTATATTGATAAGGCCTCACCGGTACTCCATTATTTTCTGGTGGCCTGGGCAGGCGTGGCGGTCTGTCTGACGGTGGGGTATCAAACGCGCTGGATGTCGCTATGGAATTATCTGTTTTGGGTCATCTTCGTGGTGTTCACCCCCATGTGGCAGGATTTTGATGGCGGCTTCGATCAATTCATGACCGGCAGCAGTTTTTTGTTGCTGTTCCTGCCCGCCGACCGGGCCTTGTCCCTGGATCATCTGCTCGGTCGATTACAATACTCGCCGGTCTTTCGGCCTGAAACCGCAACTGAATCCCCCCGCACGGTTTCCATATTGGCGTATAACCTGCCCATTGCCATCGCCCTGGGTTTGCTTTATCTCGATTCAGGTTTACACAAAGTATCATCAGAATTTTGGCGCAACGGGCTTGGGGCCTGGTTGCCCCCCACCATGCCTTATTATATGTCCGGTCTGGACATGTCCTGGCTGCTTGATCAGGAATGGATTGAAAAAACCATAGGCTACAGTATTATCGGGTTTCAATGGATATTCCTGTTTCTGTTCTGGTTCAAGCCTTTTCGTTTGCCACTGATGCTTATTGGGGCTTCCTTTCATGGGGGTATTATTCTGTCCCTCAACATATACCCGTTCGGGTTTGGCATGTTGGTGCATTATGCCTTGATGGTGCCGTTTGGGTTTTGGTCATGGGTATCCTTGAAAATCAGGTGCAAACAACCGAAACTGCTGGTGTTTTATGATGAGCAATGTCCCTTGTGTAACCGCACCGCCATTATTATTGATTATTTCGATATCCGTCGTGCGATTGGCTTCAGGGGGGTACAAACCCATAGGGAAGCCCATCCGCAACTGGCTACCATTCCACTTGAAACCCTGTTGAAGGATTTATACTGTCTTGACTCGAACGGTATACTGCGTCAAGGCGTAAACACCTACAGCCAGATACTCAAGGCCATGGGGTATCCCGCGCTACTGGGATGGCTAATGGCTTTACCCGGTGTGTATCAGTTGGCCGAATGGGTATATCGCCGGATTGCCGATAACCGTAGCCGTGTGGTGTGTGACGCGCAGTGCGCCCTGTCTACACCCCCTGCCGAATACTCTACCCCACCTTTTTCGGCGTATTATGCCCGTTATGCTGCAACCCGGGCACAGCAGGTGCAACGGGTAAGCAAATTCCTGGTTTTGATACTGCTGCTGCAATTCAACAGTACTGTGCATTACGCCCTGGTGTATCGTTGGGCAGAAGCCATCCGGCTTGACCCGGCCTTATCTTTGCTGGATCACATGAGCGATGCCGTCATTAATGTCTCTCATACCTTTTTAGGCATTACCCCACACGCGCTTTACATGCACGATCACTTCGCCGGTTATACGCATCTGCTGGGTATTACCTGGTTTGATGGTGCAGGGCAGGAACATTGGCTGCCCTTTATTGATGAAACCGGTAGACTGGTGGAACCAAACTGGGGGCGGGTTCAATCCATGTGGGCTAATGTGGCGGTAACCTCACAGATCAATTCATACAGGCTGGAGAAACTACTGAGCAAGGTCACGGCCTATTATGCACACGAACTGTCAATACCCCTGGATCAGGCACGTTTTGGTATCAAGCTAAAGGAGATACGAGTCCCTATGGAATGGGAACCGGGTTTGCGCCACCACAATATGGCCGCGCCCTGGCGCGATATTGGCGTAATGAACTGGCAGAACGGCAAACCCCAACTGCTTATTACTGAAGTTGATCTGGAACGCCTGACCCGCAATACCCGGTAGCCATGTTTTCGGTTGACCGCGATTCCGCGATTCCGCCTAAAGGCGGGACTACAAACCCGTCAGTGCTTACTGATCAGCCTGAGAATGTAGTCAATCTCCACCGGTTTGACTAAATGCTCATCAAAACCGTGTTCCAGTGCCTTGGCCCGGTCACTGGCCTGGCCGTAGCCGGTCATGGCTATTAAATAGGGTTGTTTGGCGAGAGCAAATTTTCTGAGGCGCACAGCCACCTCATACCCATCCAGACCGGCCAAACCAATATCCAGCAAAACAACATCCGGGTTGAATTCTGTAATTAATTCCAGTGCAGCAAACCCGTCGAATGCCGTTTTGACCTGATGCCCTTCCATTTGCAGCAGTATGGCTGTCCCTTCAGCCGAATCAACATTGTCATCCACCACCAAAATCCTTCTGGACTGCTTAGGCTCTTCCAGTGGAGTATGGCTTGGGTTTACGGCTTTGGGCAGGCTGGATTCGGGCAAGGCCGGCAAACGCACACTAAACACGCTGCCTTTACCCAAACCTTCGCTATACACACTGATCTCGCCTTTGTGCAATTCGATAAGTCGGTAAGCCAGGGTCAGGCCCAATCCCAGTCCGCCTTGTAACCGTGCCAGTGATTTGTCAGCCTGCACAAACAAATCAAAAATAGTAGGCAGCAGATTGGGGCTGATACCTATTCCATTATCTTTTACACTGATGACGGCATACTGATTATCCCGGCACACGCTCAGGCTGATCTGACCGCCAACCGGGGTATATTTGATGGCGTTGGTCAATAGATTCAGGATAACCTGCTGTAGACGGGCAGGGTCGGCTTCCACCCACAGAGGACAAGCGGGCAGGTCAAGAATGAACTGCTGTTTGTGTGCCTCAAACTCAGGGTAGAAATCACTCACTATTCCGCCAATCCATGGAGTTAGATCGAGTATCTGTTTTTTGAGCGTAATAATGCCTCTGGATACCCGCGACATATCCAGCAAATCATCCAGCAGACGGGTTTCCTGTTTTAATTGCCTGTCGAGCATGGCTTGCGCCTGTAGTACCAGTTCCTGATCGTCGGTATTTCGACGCCATATTTCCAGGGCATTGCGTATGGGGGCCAACGGATTGCGTAATTCATGCGCCAGCATGGCCAGAAACTCATCCTTTTTCTGATTGACCGATTGCAAGGCCTCCAGTGCCGATTTGTGTTCGGTGATGTCTTCAATGGCCAGAAGAATCAAAGGCGGATGATCGTTGCTCTGTAATATCTTGGCGTTGAGCGTTAAAGTGCGTGTGCCTATCTCGGGAAAGGTTTGAGTAATCTCACGACTTAAAAAAGCACTATCCGTAGAAAAAATATCTTCCAGCATGAAACGTAGTTCAGCCAGATCCCAGCACCGCTGGCATATTTCATAAAACCCGCGTCGTTCGGTTAATTCAGCAGTGGTTTGAAATTGATCATAATACGTCTGGTTAGCCCGAATAACCCTGAGCCCGCCATCCAGAACCAACAAGGGATGGTGTATGGTTTCAACAATGGCTTCGGCAAAACCGCAGGCTTGTTGTAAATCCTCATTTAGTTCCTTGAGTCGACGATTCCTGGCCCTTAATTCATCATTGCTGGCCTGTAATTCTTCCTGGGCGGTTTCCAGTTCCTCATTAGTGCTCTGGAATTCCTCATTGCTGGACAGTAATTCCTGTTCGGTCGCTTTAAGGTCTTCCTGGGCCTGTTCATGTTGAACCTGCATGGCGCGTATGTAATCCCTGGCGGCCTCTATATCGCGGCCCAGGCGTGCAATATGCTCGTCCCGGGTATCAAGGATACTGGCTTTGCGAGTGGTTTTTTGCCAAAAAGCAGATAAAAACCGATTAGCCTGATGCCGCTGATCAACCGGACTGATTACCCCTTTATCCTCGAAAAAAACCAGAAACCACGGGCTTTGCGACGGTGGTAACAGCAAAGGGATGACTTCCAGATTGACTATACGTATGCCGGTGGTTTCCTTTAGGTGCAGGTTTTCACGGCGGACAATGCGTTTCTCCAGACGGGCTTCCTCAAAGGCACTACCCAATTCCACCAGCATACCGGGTCGCACCAGTTTTTTAAGTTTAAGACTGGGGCGACCACTGGGGTTGGTCAGAAACGGGGTGGTTTCACCGCGAAAGCGCAATATATTCATATCGCTATCACATAAAACTCCTGGTGGCACATACCGATCCAGTGCCAAACGATCCGCTTCCTGCTGCAAACGTTCAGGTTCGGAAATGTCATCGGAGATAGCGATTTTTTTGGGGGTGGTTCGTTCTGTTTGCACGGGGTATTCCTCCATAAATGCCAAAGGGTTTCGCTCTACCAGTTGGGTTTTGCAAAATATACCGAAGCGACCATCCACAGCACTGAATAGTTCTGCACAGGCACTAATACCTTCCGATTCCCCCAGCACCAAAAAACCTACCGGCCTGAGTGCGTAATGAAAGCGGGGTATAACACGTTTCTGTAAGGTAGTATCCAGATAAATCAGCAGATTGCGGCAACTAATAATGTCAATACGCGAGAAGGGAGGATCGCGTACCAGATCATGCCGGGCAAAAATACACAAATCACGAATCTTGCGGTTAATTTGATAATGATTGTCGACGGCAGTGAAATACTTTTCCAGGCGGCTGGTAGATACCTGATGGGCGATATTGGCAGAAAATATCCCCGTGCGGGCTTTTTCTATGGCCGCATCACTGATGTCAGTACCAAATAACTGAATCCTGGGATGGTCGGTTCTCTCACCCAGATAATCCATCAGGCAGATGGCGATGGAATACACTTCCTCACCACTGGCGCACCCTGGAATCCAAAAGCGGATCGGGTTGTCGGGTGAGCGGTTCTCCATCAATTTGGGAAAAACAATACGCGACAGACCATCGAACATTCCATGATCCCGAAAAAAATCAGTAACCTGAATCAATAAATCCCCAAACAGGGCAAGCGTTTCCTGGGGGTTACATTCAAGCCGTTTAAGGTATTCGGTGAGGTCAGTCATTCCACTCAGCAGCATGCGCCGACTGAGTCGTCGCTGTACGGTACCCCGTTTGTAATGGGTGAAATCGACATCAGTAGCCTGCTTCAGGTGTTGAAACAACAACCGGAAATTTTCTGTATCGAAGTTTTGAAACTCATCTTCCAGGCTGGTTCGTTCATTACGCGCTTGCAGGCGTTTGGCCGACTGAAGCAAAGCACTGGCGATGGCCGAGGGGGGTAAAACCCGGTCTACCACGCCCAATTCCATGGCCGCTTTTGGCATGCCGTGAAACTGGGCGGAATCCTCATTCTGCACGTACGTTGTCCCGCCGGCATTCTTGATGGCGCGTAAACCTTGAGCACCATCTGACCCCGTCCCAGACAAGATCACACCTATGGACTGATTGCCCTGTTCTTCGGCCAGAGACTGGAACAGACGGTCTATAGGCATGGCCGGGGCCGGGAAATCCTTGCGAGCGGTCAGGACGAGTTCGCCATTGCACAAGGTCATGAGGGTATTGGGCGGAATGATGTAAACACAGTTAGATTCTATGAACTGACCGTGATCGGCTTGAATGACCGGGATGATGGTGTGCTCCGCCAGTATTTGTACCAACGGGCTTTTATGGCGCGGATCCTGATGTTGAATAAGCAAAAAGGCGAGGCCGCTGGTGAGGGGTATTTCGGCGAGGAGTTCAGAGAAGGCTTCCAGGCCTCCAGCCGATGCTCCCACACCGACCACGAAAAAGGGTAGCATAGGGGTCAGGTTGCGGATGGGTGGATGGGGCTGATGTAAACAGAAATGCACGCCCATCATGGCAGACGGCCCAACAGCTTGTCTACCCGTGACAATACGCATGGTACTGGCCAGTGACCTGTAGTACGCAACCCATTGTCGGATTACCGGCGTTTACTGAATACTCAATAATTATAAAGAATCAACCATGCATACTGTTCTTGACTGGATCAGCAACTGGATTAAACGTATGTTACCCAACAGACAGGCCGTAAGTTTTATTGTCCTGTTGACATTAGGGTTTGTAGTCATCATTACCCTGAGCGATATGTTCATGCCCGTTTATGCGGCTGGTGTCATTGCCTATTTGCTGGATGGGTCTGTTTCCTATTGTGTGCGCCACCGATTGCCGCGCACGCTTGCCGTAGTGGTGGTATTTTTTCTATTTGTGGCTTTTGGTTTATTCATGGTTATCGCTCTGCTGCCGGTGTTGTATCAGCAATCGGCTTCGTTGATTGAGCAGATGCCGGCCTGGCTCAAAAGTGTGCAGGTCATGTTTACCCAATTACCCCAACGCTATCCCAATTATGTGACCCGACAACAACTGGATCAGATATCCTCGGTTCTGGGGCAGGAATGGCTGGCGTTCGGTCAATCCATACTGAGTTATTCCTATAGTTCCATCGTCAATATCATCACGGTCATCGTTTATGTGGTGATGGTGCCTTTACTGATATTCTTTTTTCTGAAAGACAAAGACAGCCTGCTCGCCTGGTTAAACCGGTATTTACCCGAAGACCGTTATTTGTTGAACCGGGTGTGGGCTGAAGTTGACATACAGATTTGCAATTACGTCAGAGGAAAACTGATAGAAGTACTGATTCTGTTCTCAGCCACGTTCCTGGCGTTTACCCTGCTGGATTTACATTATGGCCTGTTACTGTCTGTACTCACCGGGATGTCGGTCATTATTCCCTACATAGGCACGGTACTGGTGATTATCCCGGTCGTATTGGTGGCTTATTTCCAGTGGGGTATCAGCCCGGATTTCTGGACGCTCATCATGGTATACGCCATTATTCACATGCTGGACAGTGCCTTACTGGTAACGATGCTGTTTTCCGAGGTGGTCAATTTACACCCCATAGCCATAGTGGTGGCCATTCTGTTTTTTGGAGGGATGTGGGGGTTCTGGGGTGTTTTCTTTGCCATTCCTCTGGCGACACTGGTCAAGGCCATACTCAATAGCTGGCCTAAACTGGATGGGCGTGAAGACAATCGAACAGGTATCTGTTGACTGCAAACAAACCTAGAAGCCATTTTGAGTATAAAGGGAGAGGCAGGTACGAATGAAGTGGTATTCAGGGCTTGGTCAGTAGCCAGTCGGGTAATAATCGACTGAAAAAATCATCGCTCACCGACTGGTGCGCTTCCGCCGCCCTGATGGCATGGTGGATGTGTTGTTTCAGTTTTTGATCGGCAATGCCAGGCGAGGCAGGAAGGGGTATTTGATCGGCCTTTCCCAGATAGCGTACAGCCTCTTCATACTGGCCTTGATCCACCAGAAAACTACCGTAAAAATAATTGGTATCCATAGCCTCTGGAAATAGCTTCAAAGCCGTTTCCAGATAGGTTTTGGCCAGGTGATCGTCGCCAAATGAAATAGGCCATCCAGGCAAGCGTTGATAAAGATTGCCCAGAGTAATATAGGCCGAACCCTTAAGGGCTTTTGGATCCAGGGTAATCGCCTGTTGCAGCAATTCACGGGCCTTGTCTATCAGTTCCAGGGTACTCAAGCCTATCTGCGTGCCGGCATAAGTACACAAGACCATGGCCTTGAGTACCTTGGGCGAGGCGGCTTTGGGGTATTGGGTTTCCAGGGCCGTCAACCGGGTTAAAAAATCCTGATACCTTATGGCTTGCTGTTGTTCCTCGGTATCGGAATAAAAAACCTCCTCCCATTCCTCCTGCACACGATCCACCAGGGCATCGGCAGTGTTGGGTTCAGGCGTGCTGGCCTTTACTGGAGCAACCCCTGCCAACAGGCCGAGCAACAGGGTGATATAACCTAAACGCACACGATTACCTATTTATCCTGCGTGGCCTTACGGGCTTAGGTTCTGGCTGTAGGTATAACGGTTATTGAGGTTGTCCTTGATCTCGGCCTTGAGTTCGCCGGTTTGATCGGGAATAAAGAAAAACCGGAAATTGGGGTCGGCACTAATGGCTATGTCGGTTTGCGCGGTGAGTATCGGTTTGCCATTAAAACTGACTTTCAGTTCATCCATGAAATGAGGGGGTTTGACCATGCGACTGATCTGATCCATCTGCATACCGGTGATATTGGGATGGCTGATGAGTAATTGCACTTGATTGGCCTGATTCAACCGGGCGGTATCGCCTTCCAGTTTGAATTTCATTTTGCCCATACGTGCCATGGCCGCGTCAATGTCAGTCCCTATGGCCGCCGAACACCCGCCACTGGCTTTAACGTAGGCCTTGGCCATATACAGGTGGGCATCATTGGTTTCAGCGATAGCGCGAACAAACGTATACGAATTAACCCTCACCCGCATGGCCAGATCGGCTTTTCCGCTGTCTGGAGTTAAATCAAAGCGGGCGGAAAATGGAACCGGGTTGTTGTCGATAAACAGGGAGATGGTTTTGATGTAGCGGTCTGGCGTTTGCGGTATCTTCGCGGTAATTTGTATCGGTGTCAGGGCCGGATCTTCTGCCCGGTAGGGGGCGGTCAGTTCAATGATTGAAGCAGATTCGTCAATAAGGCGATCTCCGTAAAACTGCTGCTTCAGTCCGTTCGTCCAGGCAGATTCCTCTTCGTCTGCATGACATACTCCACTGGTCATGACCAGCAGTACACTCAACACCCGGGACAGGTGAATTAAAGATTGGATTTTCATGGTGGACTCCAGTACAGGTATACTCAAAATTACTTGAAAAACTTTAATCAGTCCATGAGAAAGCGGGTTACTCAGTGTTCGCCTGCCTTGAATGAAACGTCAAGTCAGGCAGAAATTTTTTATGCCAATTTTATTGCGTATACTTAATCCAGGTCATAACCCCTAATCCCTAAATCAAAACGGGAACCGGTTTACGCATCCAGTTTCTGCTTCAATAACTCATTCAATTGGGCCGGATTGGCTTTGCCCTCAGTGGCTTTCATGGCTTGTCCTACAAAAAAACCAAATAGTTTGTCCTTGCCCGCCCGGTATTGTGCCAACTGGTTGGGGTTGGCGGCGATGATGTTGTCGATTATCGCTTCTATGGCTTGAGTATCGGTGATTTGACGTAAACCCTGCCGG
>JBPCSC010000462.1:0-14733 GCA_051007495.1 Methylococcaceae bacterium
AGCATTACTGACCGTTTGAGTCGTCGGTGTACCGGTATAGCTAGAATTAGTACCATACCCCACATACAGCCTAGAGAGCTTTACCGCTCTCTAGGCTGTATGCCCTACCCATTACTCCCTACCTACAGACTCCACGACATATCGCCCAGAGAGCCCTACAGCTCTCCAGGCGATTCCGTGTCTATGAGGCAAACATTAATTTCGCTAACTCAACAATATCCCCTAAGATCTCCTTAACCATACCGTCCGGCAAATCCACACCGGTCGCCACCATGCCAACAATGGAAGCAAATACCAGCGTAATCACGACGACGCTGTATTTAAAAAACCATTCACGCATATGAATCAACGATAAACGGTTTTTGACTTCAATTTGCATCATGCTGGAACACTCGACATTTCCACAATGTAACACATTGCAGTCGTTAGGTGTACAATCCTCGATAGGGGAGGCTCGTTCGACTAGTTCACTCAACTCTAAACCGGCGTACAACAGACGTAAACGACTGGGAGCCGGCAGCTCGTTGAATAAATCCAGGATCTTCCAAAACCGTATTTCATGAGCCTGTAACGTTTCCATTGCCGATAAATCGGCATCAGAATCTCTTTGTTTCAACAGCTCGACAATCACGTCACGGAGCTGATGAATGTGTGGATCGTCTGGCAGTGCCATAAGACTGACCTCCTACATCGCAAAAAAGTAATAAATAGATACCTCCAATATTAGGTCGTGGAATAGGCCGTATTGGGCATCATCAGCTGATGCCGCATTTTCATAACGTGGGTGTAGGCGACTGCAATCGCATCCAGGCTGTGCTCATCTAGGGTACAGCTGTAGGCATCGCCTAACCACGGCTTCAAGTCGTCAATTAAAAACAATGCATCCTTCACCGCTATTTTAGTGCCGTGTGCCGTGGCACCGACGGTTTTCTTTACGACCGAGGGTTCGTATACGCCGAATCTAACCGAAGGGTCATACTGAGCGGCGGCTAGGCGTACCGAGTACACACACTCGACCAATACCGCATAGGCGCCCGGGCGTAAACGGTTATAAAACGGGGACTCGCAATAGATGAGTGCTGGGCGGTAGTGATGAAATGCAGCGATTAAACGTTCTTGCAAATAGCTGATCCGTGCATACCGATCCAACGGTTCATCGACCTCCCGTAAGCCTAAATGGATCGGTGGGGTATACGTCTGGGCCTCTAAGCCACAGACCGTCCAGGTAGTCCATGCAACCGTCAGTGCACTCAATCCACAATGCATCGAGCCGGGGTCGATGCCACAAATCACGCCCCGCGTGTTGTCCTCTGTCGGCATTACAATGGGCATTTTAGCGCCTCCCTACGGGCAGTATCCTGCACCTTTGATATTAAGCCGATGTGACCAATAGCGGTTCAACCGCCCCAATGTCCATGATGAGATCAATGCCGGTGGCATTGAACTGAGTCGTATAGAAGTCCTGGATAAAATGGGTCACTTGTACGCCTACTGCATCAATATAGTTCACATGCGTGCCATTAAAATTACCCGGTACGGCACGATCGAGCCCAGAACACAATGCCATTTCACTGATGATCATCCCGGCATTTGGGTCATCGTACAGAATGGCTGCGACTTGTGACAATTCTTGCATATCGGGTTCGGTTAACGTAAACCGTACTTGTGCAGTGACGGACAAATAGTCCCCGGTCGTACTGATGACGCCCGTACTGGTCACGGGTGGTGCAGTTGGGTTTAGATCGCCTACCGTCGGTGCAAACGGAATACTCGTGATCGCGCCTTCTCGCTCCGTCATATAGGTCATTTGCGGCACGGTCTCGTCCAGATTCAGTTTCTTTAAATAGTACGCCACGTAGGTGACTCCGTTGTGGGTTTCCAATACCCGTAGTCGATAATTAGCACGTTCTGCTGCGGTTAAGTCATTATCCGGCGTCCGTAAAAGGTACGGGACGTGGTGGTACAACGCCCCGTGGCGAGGCAAATGGGGGATCGCGGCAATCTGCGTAATCCCGTCGGCACCCACGACGGCTCGATGACCGGCATTGCCGATGGCCATGTAGTTCACCCGAGGGATTTCACCTTCACTCAGCACAATGCCTGCATTGACATTGAACTTTTCATTCAACGTGCTTTTCTCTGATAGCACGACCGGCAGATTCAAGAATTGGCAGCTCTGTAAATAAGCCCCATAAATAGTACGCGTATTGTTCTTCATAATGACCCTATGCGGTTAATGTCGATGGATGGTTCAGCCCATACGCTATCACAGCAGCCTCTAAAGGCACTGTCTCAGGCTGGATATGGATACGGGCCATTGGGATATAATGGCGCCGGTGCAAAATATGTGCGATACGGATCGGGTTCTCGACCGTCAGTATACTCCGACTATGACGGATCGCCGTGGCGGTATACACGGTGGCTTTTGGGGTCGTCAAGGCTATGCGGCTGGTATATTCACACTGCTGACGCTTTGGACCAATCCCCGACTTTAGTGCAACACGGGCGTCCAGATGCACCCGACTGTCGCCCAGGCGAATACTCGCCCATTCGATCAAGCGTACCGGCTTTTCATTCACCTGCGCCAGTGTTTGGATGCTGTAGCTGGACAGTTGTTTCAGAATGCCGAGCATGGCCTTCTGAATGTTCATGGCGGATTTGGTGGGGTCTTGCCGATAACCGGTCGCCGCCGTAAACACGGTTTGAATCAATAGTTGAAATTCAGAACGGGTGTAATGGGCTTCCGGTAAACTGTGTTCGGCTAACCATGCCGGGTAGGACTGACCAACTTCCGGTAACTGAATCACGGGATCATGGTGCAGCGATTCAATGAGTTGTACCGCGGCTGCGCGGGCCGTTTGGTGCTCAATTCGGGAGATCCAGTACCAATGCTGGTGTTGCAATGCATACGCTTGTTGCCCCCAGCTGAAGAAAGCCGTCCGTGAATAGAAGCTCCGTAGCCGGGGCACCCGGTTAATCCAATACTGAATTTCGCTCTGACTGATTCGATTCCGACCTCCCCATTGCCCACTCGTCTCCAAACGCAATACCGGCCATCGAAAGACATGGTTAGCATACAGCACGGGTATCGTTTCTAACGGATACCCGTATTGTGCCGCGGTTAAGTAAACCAGATACAGAAACGCACTGCGACTGTTCAAACTGCGTTGATCGCCGGTGACTGGATCACGGAAGTTTACCACGATGGGGTACCGATCGACGCTGATGAAGTACAGCCAATGGTTCAGCAACACATCCGTGAGTTTATACGGCACGGCGTCCGTATAGTCAATCAGAGAAGACTCTAAGTCTTTGGTCTGCACTACCCCACTGACCGATGTTTTAAACGCTAAATCAATGCCTTGGCGTTCTTCCTGTGCCAATGATGGATTGCCGGGGGCTAATGGTTGTTCCCGCAACAGCAATTCGTCTAAGGTAAAGCTGTCTTTACGGGGCATGTTGTATTGGCCGTTCAGCGGTTTTTTCACAAATTCATACGCGGGATAGAAGTCCGTATCATAATCCGTGAGTTGTTTCATGGTATAGTCGGCTATTGGAATGTAGCGATCGGTCAACAGATGCTCGATCAAAAGATCCAATGTAGCCTGATGCCCGACGTAATGCTGCAGTGTATCTATATTGCGATACAACCATAAGGCTTGCTTTAATGTCAAGAAATCCCAATACCGATCCAATTGGCCGTGACTGGCCAGATACTGCTTAATGTGAAAACTGTGGGCCTCGGCGGTCTTACACCGACGTAAACGCAAATTCAGCAATACGGGCACCAATTGCAAATACAAACCGGCAATTTGTGCTGCTGCATACAAGGTATCCGAATGGATGAAGGCCCGAACATGCCAGCGCGCCATGTAGCGTTGAATCCACTGCTCCAGATCGTGTAATAAGGTCGCTTCCTGGGGTTCAATCAGGCCGGTGTCGTAGGCTAAGAGGGCTCCATTGGGGGCACCGACGGCATAATACAAATTACACGGGTACAGGATACCCAAGATCAAATTTTCTTGATCCGGATAAGCCTGTACCAAGGTCTGATAGTAACGAGTCCCGTACTGATATGCGGCCATCGTCGCCGTATGTTCGTATAAATTGGATTTTGTAAAAGCAATCGTCTCTAACGTATCGAGCGATACGACTTCCATTAAAGTGTCCGTCGTATGGTACTCACCGGCGGCATTCAGGTAATACTTCCAGCTGGTCGGCGTATTCAAATCTACACTGGTTTTACCGTACCGCTCCATCAGCCCCGTGTTCATTAAGGTCGCCGCATCCTCGTGCTTAATGGACATTGTTTTGGCTAGCTGGAAGGTATTGTCCAGGTATATTCGGTAATCGTCGATAGGGGCTGTCATGGTGCTCACTCCTCTTTTTCTTTTATACGCTACAAGGTTTTAACCCGTTTATGAAAAACCCATTGTCTACTGTCCGTAAACTCATTGACTTGGTCAATAATCGAAAATCTTATCCCGCCTTACGGGTCATTGGAGAAGAACCCGAGATGGCTGCTTTGATCAGTAAACTGGTCCGTACGCCGCTTCAGCACCGTCTGAGTCCTGAGCTCGGGCCTGCCGGTCAAGGCATGACGCAAACCCGGATGCAGCAGATCGCGCAGGGGGTTAAGGAACGCATCGGCGATGCAGAGAACATGATGCAACTGTTTCCGGATTTGGAGCTCTCTGCCCAAATCCTAGTCAGTTCGATACTGTCTCCAAAGGATATGGTGAACTATGACCTCATTTTCTCTGACAATGATGCCCGTTTTCCTGCAGAACTCAGCATGAAAATGCTCGATGTCATTAAGGAAGAACTCGAAGCAGAATATAGCTTTCAGGAGCAGTTGCCGCACATTTTACGCCAGATGTTATTTGATACCGGCAGCTATATTCGAGCAGTCATTCCTGAATCTGCGGTAGACGATATGATCAACCGAGGCGGTCTAATTGGCTTAGAACACCTGAACGATATTTACGACACACAGCAACAACCTCGATCCATGGGTTTCCTAGGCCCCCTCAAAAGTAAAGCGACCGCAGCACGCCGTCCGGCTTTAGAGTCATTTCAGTTTGAGCGAATCCCGTACCAAACGTACGATACCCAAAAGACGGCCCATACGGAACCTCAGAACAGTCTGATGCCTGACGTGTCTGATAACTTCTTACTGCTTAAGATGCCGCAAATTGCCAAAGCTAATAATGCCGCAAAGGTCAAAGGCGTCATCGAGGGCTTAAAGTACCGTCAAACCTATTTAGCCCAAGAAGCTCAACGAGTCACTTCCACAAAACACACCCAATCGCCCAATGCCCGTAAAGAGGATAAACCAATACTGAACAGCCGTGAACTGGAAGCCTTGGTGTATAAAGGACATCCCACTAAAGCCATGCCCTTTGTTTCGGTACCGACCAAGTACCAAACATCACGCCGCTCCGTAGGACGACCCCTCGTCATGCGCCTACCGTCTGAATCCGTCATCCCGGTGCACGTGCCAGGCGATGTACGTGACCATATCGGTTACTTTGTGTTAATTGATGAAGACGGTAATCCCGTAACCCGGCTACAGTTCAGTGAGCACAATGATCAACTGAATACACAGCTGTCCAATCCTACCCACTCCATGACCAGCTTCCTCCTGGAGAAAGCCCGCAGAAACCTTAATAACGATGTACGGGATAACCTGACATTAGACCAAGCCGCTAAGATCTATACGCAATTGGTCGAAGACGATTTGATTGAACGGTTGCGGAATGGCTTGTATGGCACCAATGTCGCATTGGCTAAAACCAATGAAGTCTACCGGGTGATGCTGTCCCGTACCTTCATGAACCAATACACACGGTTGGTTTATATCCCCGCAGAGTTGGTGACGTACATGGCGCACGATTACCACAATAACGGCATTGGCAAATCATTGTTGGATGGACTCAACATGCTGATTAGCTTACGGGGGATATTAATGTTTGCCCAGGTGATGGCCCTGACCAAATCCGCTATTGCGTTAACACACGTCAACATGACCCTCGACCCGAATGATGCGGATCCGCAAAAGACGATCGAGATGGCGGTGCACGATATCATCAAGATGCGGCAGCAGTATTTCCCCTTAGGCGTCAATACACCGATTGACCTGGTCGATTGGGTACAACGTGCTGGGTTTGAATTTACTTTTGAAGGCCATCCCGGCCTCCCCCAAACTAAGTTTGACTTTGAAACCAAAAACTTACAGCACACGGTTCCCGATACCGACTTTATGGAACAACTCCGTAAACAAACCATCATGGCACTCAGCTTATCGCCTGAAGTCGTTGATTCGGGGTTTAGTGCAGAATTTGCCACGACCGTCGTGGCAAATAACATCCTGCTATCGAAACGCGTTCTGCAAATCCAAGAGAAGTTTACCCCCCAGCTCACCGACTATGCGCAAAAACTCTTGCAACACGATGAAACATTGCGGGGTAAACTGTTGGCCTTGATTAAAGACCATAAAGGGTTATTGGGCAGTCATCTCACGGATGAAGATAAGGCCCAGTTCACCGAACATGAAGAAGCCTTTACGGTAGAATTGCTCGGCGGCTTTATCGAAAATCTCAAATTGGAACTGCCGCGTCCCGACATCACCACTTTAGAGAATCAGTCACAGGCATATCAACATTACAGTGAAAGTCTGGATACGGCCTTAGAAGCTTGGATCAATTCGGAAATTCTAAACGATACGACTTCGGGTGATCTGGGTACTCATACTGACATGCTGAAGGCAACGTATAAATCGTACTTCTTACGGAAGTGGATGGCTGAAAACGGTTATATGAGTGAACTGACCGATATCGTCATGGCGGATAAGGATGGCAATGCAGTGATTGATCTAAGCTCCATCATGAAAGAGCATATTGAAGGATTGACACGCAGTGGGGTCGAATACATTTCATCCCTCCGACCCATGGTCGATGCAGCCAATACCGACCTTAACGCAATGAATGTTGAGGAAGGCGCGGCCAGTCCTGCTCCGTCCGATAGCGGAGACAGTGGTGGTGATGACGGCGGCGATAGCTTTGGAGGGGACTTTGACTTCGGCGGTGATGACGGCGGTGGGGAGGAAGATGCAGCCGGAGAAGAACCCACGGAAGGGGAAGAAGATACAGGCTTTTAAGTAAAAAAAAGAAGGCCCCCAGTAGAGGGGCCTCCTGCCCCTCTACCACAATGTCGCCTAGAGTGAGGGCGGGACCTCCAACCCCTTTTCCCACTCTAGCTGTTTTTCATCCTCCTCCATCTCCTTGAGGAAGGCTTCATCCTCCATTTCACACTGGGCGATGAGGTCTCGCCATTCCCTATTTTCGGCTTCCTCCCTGTCACGCTCTTCTTCCTCCTGCTCAGCAAGATCGTCTTCCCTGTCCCACTGGACGATCAGTTCTTGCCATTCCTGTTCGTCCTCCAACTCCGTCTCCCTCTTTTCTTCCTCCCACTGGGCGAGGAAAGTTTCGAAAGAAAGACGGGTGTGGGCGGTGGTATCTACATTGCTCATTGCGTTATCCTCTTGTTAAGGTTGAAAAACCCTACAGTCGAGCAAACTGTAGGGGTAGGTTCAGTGTTAGTATGTGGGGCTATAAAAATCTGCAGTATACGCTTTAAAACAAAGGCTGCATATGAGGAGCCCTAGGGCTCCTCATATGCTATCAAGCCGTTATTGCTTTTTTTACCCTCTGTGAATTAGCTATAAGTCTATAGTACTCTTTTATGATTTTAAGTGCTTCTCGCCGATCCAAGGTCGTTTCAAAAGCAAAAGCAATATCTTCGTCTAATGGCGGTAAAAGCTCTTCACCGTACGTGCCTTCACACCGCGTAGTAAATACCAGATTACCTTCTTCATCCACGTCGAGGTCGCCTCTGTCGGGATAAAACCGGGTAGGTACTTTAGTCATAATAGCTGCTATGAGATCATCCATTACCCCACTCGGGTCTATTAAGGTATTTAACATGACGAGATACAGCGGCATCGTGCAGTCACTCTGACTGCGACATTTATTACCTGAAATATTTGCATACATACGACTAATGAGTTTGTCTTCAAACTCTATACGTTCTTCATCTGTCCAAAATACAGCAACTCTGTTATTTTCCCAAATGAGGATGGCCGAACTATTCATAGATGTCTCCACAGGCATACGCCCGGTAAAATAAAAAAAGCATATAAGAAAGGGCCCCCCGTAGGGAGCCCCTCATCAGTTGGATACACTGCAAGTCCATTGGTTAAAGTAATCGCGATCTGCACCGGAATCTTCCATTTTACGACAGAGCCGCTCAAGGCAAAGATCTATCTGTCTACTCAGCTCCTTAAGGTCATCCGAGCCCGCTACCCAATGCTGACATACTACTCCATTTATACGGTATTGGGCAATGACCTTCTGACCATCCTCATCCACGATCGGCCATATCTTCCAGTATTGTTCGATGTCTTCATAGTAAGGTGTCTCTCCTTGACCTCCTGTCTCCCAATACCGCCGGCACTCCTCAGTCCAGTGTTGAAAATCTTTATTTAGCGCCAGCACCTCTTGCAATCCATTATCGCCGGTCAATACCAATGCAGGTGCACCTCGTGCCGACATGACCGATATACATCCACCGGTTATATTAATAGGCATCATCATGTTAATACGCCTCAAACGTTAGGGCAAAGAAAGAAAACACAGTAATCCTTGAAGTTCAGATTTTAATCGCTCGACCTCTTTCAATTGAGCGACCTTCGTCTCATCCTGAACTTTAGGCGACTCAGAGTAAAGATCCACCTCGTCCTCCAAACTTATAGATGCATTTTCGTATAGCTCGTTTTGTGTGTTCATGGTTCATCTCTTACCGATGGTAAAGGGCCCTCCGCCGAGAGTGGTGGTTTAGGCTCATGAGTAGTATATGGGGCTAAAATAGTGTTCATCCTGAACCTTTTAAGGTAGCTCTTCACCGTCGACCTTCACATGGTCAATCGCAAATAGACCAATACACCCTTCTTCATCGTAGGTGCTGCCTACGAACAGTAGATGTCCTTTAATTGAAGCCACATCCTTTTCCTCAAGTCTTACATGAAGCAAATGCGGGCGATTCACCATCATCATTGTTCCAGGTATGCCTTGCGTCTGCATAAAGTCCTCAATGGCCTTCCGTCTTTTTATATCGACAGCATCTACGTTGTCTTTGATGGTATACCCTCCTGTTTTGCTTTGGATGTAGATGCGGTCATTGTCTAAAGGAATCCAGAAATCCCAGTCAGACGGGATAATGGCAACGTTAGATTCTTCTGTGGTCATAGGTATTTTCTCTTAGAGTGTAGCCGACCGCCCATTTATTTGGCATAGGGGGCTCATGCGGTTTAATGACTTCTTGATTTAAGTTGGCGGTATTACCAAGTATGCCATTTTGATTGATGACTCGGTACCTTCTGTGACTTATGCCTAACTAGAATTAACTGTCGATAACCTTCAGGGGTAGCGTCTATAAATCCCGCTGCTTCCGCAGCACGTCTGGACGCTATGTTTGATTTACGCATATGGGCATAAATTGTAGCATGTTGACTCAGCTCGCACGCTTTTAAGTAACCTATTCGACCTATACCTCTTCCCTGGCTTTTTAGATTTAAAAAAATCTGAATAGACGCATGTTTGCCTATTACCGAATCCTCGATTACATTGATGTAGACCATGCCTGCTTGCACCTTCTCTACCTCTATTCGCCATTTTTCACCGCCCGGACCACTACCTCTGCCCGGTGTACCTTTCACGGGTATAAGTGTAACTTCTTCATACTGCACTTTTGTCTTTTGTTTCATGTTAACCTCTTTAAATCACAACTGTCCATTTATTTGGCATAGGGGGCTCATGCGGTTTAATGACTTCTTGAGGGCAAAAAAGAAAGCCTACCCGCCCATGAGATTATCCACGGGCCGATAAGCAAACTAAACCTATTTGTAAATACAGACTTTGCCTGTACCATTATTGTATCCGTGCACCCTAACACCGACAATTTGGTAGTATATGGCGTTTAGGTTTCACGGGATCTACGCCTTATGCAGACAAATAAATTTTATTTGTAAAGGTAGGCCTTACCTCTTTTATTATCAAAACGAGGTGCTCCCACCACCACCTGGGTTCCTAAGGCAGTCGACACAACAGCAACCGAATGACCATATTGGCAATCGATGGTTTCGCCCACCATCCCGCAGGAGGGTGTATTATCAATCCAGGTGATACCGTTGTACCGATAGACATAGACCCTGCCTCTACCTTCATCCGTACCCGGGGCCCCAATGATAGCATGGTAATGGAGCCCCTCTGTTATCATCGCGACAGAATCACCCAACCGATCACCTATCTGACCACCGGGCATACCATCGGGCATCATAGCCGTCCACCCGGCAGCAGTATGCCGATACACATACGCCTTACCTTTACCGGCATTAAACCCCGGTGCACCTATAATGACTGCATAGTCGATCCCCTCTGCGGTGATAGCAATGGAATAGCCAAACCGATCGTCGACACTGACACCCACCAGCTCTTCCTTGGGTGTACCATCCGTCCATACGCCTCGGTCATACTGGTAAATATTGACTTTACCTCTACCGCCATTAAATCCAGGTGCCCCTACCGCAATAACATAACCGGAGCCAACCGCTGTAATCGCAGTAGAATAACCCAATTGATCGCGGTCTACGGTGCCCGCCATCATGTCTTCGGGTGTAATGGGCGTCCATACACGGTTACGGCATCTAAAGACATAGACTTTACCTCGGTAGTGATTGGTGCCGGGTGCACCAATCACGATAGCATACTCCGTACCGTTGGCGGCAATGGCGATCGAACTGCCGAGGTCATACAGAAAAAGGCCTTCCCCGGGCGTAATGTCGGACCACTCAATACCGTCATAGCAGTAAATACAGACTTTGCCTTCTCCGCCTTCAAACTGAGAGGATCCTGCTGCGACGATATAATCAATACCGTTGGAGGCAATCGCTACCGAGTAGCCGAATTGACCCCCGTCTGCCGTTCCGAGCATGATGCCCTTGGGTGTAACATCAACCCACTGCCTACCGTCATGACGGTAAACATAAATCCGACCGGTATCACCCATATAGCCGGGTGCTCCAACAACGACCATCGGATTCGGTCCATTTGAAGCTACCGCTACCGAATGGCCAAACTTATTGACATTATTCATTCCGCACGCCATGCGACGTAGGATGGGCGATGCCGTTGTATCTTCATATAACTCATTTAATGCAATCATGGGTTGTCTCCTATAGATAATAAAAGGCCCTCAATTGAGGACGAGGGTTTAGGTAGATCCATAAGCAGTGTATTAATTATCACCTACCACATAGGTCAGATGTAAAAAAAATAATAGAGCATAATGCCCTAGGAGCGATACTGCTCCTAGGGCATTATGACGCTTAACGCAAAAGGTGTTGAATGACCTGGTACATAAGGGTCATCGACATTGCAAACATTATCAAAAGACCCAGTGCCTGTAAACTCTGGTATATCATTTTATCAAACCCGCTGTAGTAGTTATCATTAATCACCACGATCACTTCCGTTTCTTCATCGCTGATCGGAACCGTCATCGCACGAGGGGTGGGATGGTCATAATCGTAATACACGTAATGCTGTTTCATGGATACCTCGTAAAGAATCCCGTGCAGCGCGTTGGCCCTGCACGGGTGTCGGCCATTAAGCCAAACCGATCAGATAACTGTCGATTCCCAAGTAGCCTTTATACAGTCGATACTGCTTAAAGTCCTTGGTGATCAACAAGTTATTGAACGCGATATACGGCCATGCTTCCATTTGGTTAAACAAGGAAGAGGCTAACTCATACATCACCGGGGTTTGACGCTCCTGTATCAGTAACGATTCATCCGGCTGGAGATTCAGCCGTAATTCTTTACTGACCACATCGACATAGGTCAAACTGTAGTTGACCGGAATGAAGGATAAGGTGAAGCCATCCTCCTCCTTCACGTCGAAGCTTTCTTTTAACGACTGCAAGGCTTCATCGTCCACTGGATTCATTTTCCGTCGGCCTAACAGATCATACTCAAAGCGATCGTACGCAGTAGCATAATTGCTGTTGAAGTGATCCTGCAGATACGGACGTAAGTCTGCAATGTCATCCGTGAAACTGTCAATGCTCAGCTGCTTCAATGACAGATTATGCTTCAAGAACCGGTTTACGGTTTCAGTTAACCAACTGTCGATCTCGTAGCAATACAACGCCATGTCAAGATGTCGGTCTGCATAATCCCCTGTGACGTCTGCACAGACTAACCCGATACTGCGCAGCTTCTTGGCGACGTCTAGCAATGTCCGCTGCTCCATGACATCGTTAAATGCCGTACTGTACGATTCTAACGTATCGACTGCCCGTGCAATCGTAGCAAAGCTGCGGTAGATTCCGCAGCCGGTTGCCGTTTGACGGTGTTTACGATACGCCAACCGTGTCCGTAGGATGGCATCCTCTAGCAAGGCGTCGACCGCCCATGTAGTATCCACGTAGGTCTGGATGACATCGATGTTTTCAATATCAGCCATATTGTCCGCATTGATGACGTCTTCTAAATCACGTCGCTGGATGGCGGCGAGATCTTTGCCAGCGGAATAGATTTGCTCTTGGCGTAAAACGCCGTCCAAAGGGAAGCTTTTGCCAAGTAAGCTGATGGCATGTTGTTCTCGATTCATGGGGTATTCCAGTGGTTTAATCAGTTCAATAACAGTATCTCCATTACGCTCATAGTACGTTTCATACCGAAACGTATCAACGAGCATTCGGTACGGTTGTTGGATTGAGGGGATCCAGTCTTCACGAGTGTACTGCATCATCGGGGGTGTCTCCATGACAGGGGTGGGAACGGAAGGACTCGGCTGATAATGCCGCTGTTGAGCAGATTGAGCTTGACTGCTATACCGATCAAAGTAGGCCGCTTGATTGACCGTCGGGGCATTGAGGCCGGCAGTGGGGGCTGTCGGTGCACCCAGGCGGGTTTGGGTGTCCTGCGCCTGAAAGCGGTTCATAGCAGCCTGAGAGGCACCCTGAGGCCCGTAAACTGAAGAGCCGTATTCCGGTGCCCTAGGCGGATACATCATGCCAGGAGGCGCACCGTAGCCTTGTGGGGGGTATTGCCCCATGTACGGTTGTTGCATGGGTGGTTGCGGGTACTGGGCTTGCACTGCATACTGCGGTGCATATTGCGGTTGTCCATAACCCATGACGGGCATGACACCGTTCAGCCCTAAGTTATTTTTCATCATGAGTATTTCCTGCTTAAGTGCATTGTAAATGCCCAAGTAGTTTAAGGTCGCATCCACCATTTGAGGGGTGATCTGACTCTTAAGTTCGGGGTATTGGTGCAGTTTGGCTGAGATCCACAACCGATACCCGTCCGCCACTTTCATGGGTAGGATTTGGGCAACGGAAGCAGCTAAGCCTTTACGTAAGTCCAATGCAGCATTAAATGCCACATCCGACACCAGCTCGGCAAACTCTGCATTGACCCAGTTGTTGTAGGACAACAGGTTAAAACAGAACATGCGTAAGGGCGTCTCACGGGCCGTCATGCTGGCTTCATTGGCTAGCTCAGACGCTATGTGGGGTAGATAGGCCTGGATCTCTGGCGGGACCTGGATGGCCGGTACCGTGGGCGGTGCCCCGGGTGGGTACTGCACGGGTTGACGCTCGTATGCGTCGGTGCGGTAAGGTAACATAAAAAGCTCCTGTACAAATTAAAGGTCTTTGACGCCTTTCAGTAAATTTTCGGTGTGTTCCAACAGACTAACAAACTTCGGATTGGAGACAATGATGCCGGTACTCAGATCCACATGCACGTACGGGTTCGCGCGGATCATCGTAGTCGGCTTGCTCTTGGATAAGAACAATACACTGCCTGCCTCGATCATGGAGCTGTGTAAACGCTTTGAGGCGTCGACCGTCATCCGGGTTCGTTTGCCTTGTCGAGCACCCACGACACTCTGCTGCTGGCCAATTACGCTGGTCAGTTTGAAGTACTTGTTATCTCCGGAGTATGATACACTGCCTGCCGAGATATTACCCCGCTGCAAGCCATAGATGCTCCCCGGCTTCAAGTTCTTATTGAAGATGTCCAGCACATCTTTCAATGCGAGGGTCGTCCCTTTCTCCTGCTTCTTACGCTCTTGATTGACCAGCTGAAATACCGTACGGTAGATATTGGCTTTAATGTCAAACAAGGCATAATACAGGACTTCCAGATTCTTACCGTACACCGATTGAGTCGTTTCCGGTGAGGATAAGATCCATTGGTTAAACTCCTTGAGTATCCGGGCCATCAGTTGGTAAAAATCCCGGACGTCATAACCAATCTCGATCAGCTTACGGGCCACGATCGGATCCACGTATTCGTCTAACGAGTCAAAGTGCTCCTGAATCCGCGTACAGTTGACACCCACCCGACTATTCCCTGAGAATATAATCTCACCCAGCAAGATCACCCACATCCTCGCATCCTGAATCGTTGACAAGGTAATCCGCTGTGGAAAATGATCAATCACGTAAAAGGCTCCTGCTATCAATGCCTGGGTCATCGGGGTCCAATCGGTTCGCTTAACCGCCACAAATAACTTGTTGGGGTAGTAGACCGGTTCCTTGTACGTCTTGGGCTTGATTTGCATGGAGTAGGCCACCACCCATTCCTCCACCGGGTATTCC
>JBPCSC010000463.1:0-1766 GCA_051007495.1 Methylococcaceae bacterium
CACTGTGAACTGCACCTTGTTTAAGGGTGAGAACGCCCAGGAGATTGCCAACTTCCTCGATTACTGCAAGGAGCTGGGGGTTGAAGGTACCACCATCGCACCGGGCTTTAGTTATGAACATGCCCCGCAGCAGGACATCTTCATCAAGATGCGTGACAGCAAGCAACTATTCCGTGACGTCTTCAAGCTGGGTCGTGGCCGCAAGTGGCAATTGAACCATTCCAGTCTCTATCTAGATTTTCTGGCGGGCAATCAGGGTTACAACTGTACGCCTTGGGGTAATCCGACGCGCAATGTGTTTGGCTGGCAGAAGCCCTGCTATCTGCTGGTGGACGAGGGTTACGCGTCCTCCTTTAATGCCTTGATGGAGGAGACACCTTGGGACAAGTATGGCAATTCTAAGAACCCAAAATGCGCGAACTGTATGGCGCATTGTGGCTTTGAGGCCTCAGCGGTGGACGATGCCATGAAGCACCCCCTGAAAGCGGCTTGGGTTTCCTTGATGGGGCCGCGGACCACTGGCCCGATGGCGGATGAACCTACTCCGGAATACGAGGCTCAGCCGTCAAAAAAGGCTCGTCGCACGATACCCATCGAAGCCGTCGACTAAGTACCTGTTTTAGAGAAACCGGCGATCTCGAGCATTCGTTCGGGGGCGCCGGTTTTTTTATGTCCGAATATCAGAGCCAGCGATGAACGCTTTGGCGATACCGAACGTAATCTGTACCAAAAATGTTGGTGAGCCTGCTTTCCTCATAGGGGATATGAAAACGGTTGATGATGAGGAAAAATGCGGGCGGTAACAACCAGAAAGGTAGTGTACCCATGTAGAAGGCGAGGCCGATAAGGGCTGTCAGCAAGCCCAGGTACATCGGGTTTCGCGTCCAGAGATAAACGCCTCCTGTCACGAACTGGGTGGGTTTACCGAAAGGCAGGGCGGTGGTTTTCAGTGCCCGGAATTGCCACATGGCAGACATCGCCAAGGCCAAGCCCGAGGCAAGCCAGACCAATCCGCCGCTGGTGGCCGGAATGATTTCCATGTGGGGAAAAGAGCGGTTGGCGGCATGGGCTGCCGCAATGAGCAACAAAACAATCACGGGTGGCGGAAAAAAATATAACTTGTTCATCGTCGGTTCCAGTTTTTTGAATCTAATCTGAATTCAGTCGGCGGCGGAGGACTTCACGCCATGCTGACGACAGCGCATCCACGGCCAGCACTTTCTCTATCCAACGGCGCTGTTCAGGGTGTTTTATCAAGGCTCGCATGGCGTCGCTCACGGTGATGGGACGGTCTTCCAAGCTCAGCAACCTGATGGTGTCTCCGCTATGGACCAAGCCCTCTCTGATAACTCGCAGATAAAACCCGGTTCGTCCTGAGGTCAGAAATTCGCCGACATAAGCCGGGTCGCCAAATTTGAGACCAAGTTTGAAGCAGGGGACTCGTGGCTGGGTGACCTGCACAATCGTCTCGCCCATCGAAAAAATATCGCCAATATGGACGGTGTCATCCTGCAGGTCAGTCACAGTAAAGTTTTCGCCAAAGTAGCCATAACCATAATGGGGCTGACCTAACAATTTGGCCCAGTGATGATGATTTTCCTCGGTATAGACGTAGATGGCCTTATCGGGGCCGCCATGATTTTTTCGGTCGACCTGAACATCACCGATCAGACCTTCCTTGGTGACATGAATCGGGCCTGTAACGGGAAGTTTATAAATTCCTGTTTCAATCATCCTACCCGCATGAGGGATGCATTGTGCGTGTC
>JBPCSC010000464.1:0-1480 GCA_051007495.1 Methylococcaceae bacterium
GCTCCGCTCCGCCCGAACTCAGTTTTGAAGACATCAGCATCACCGAGGGCAACAGCGGCAGCAAACTGGCGACTTTTCAGTTCACCCTGTCCAAAGCCGCAACCGATCCGGTCAGCGTGGGCTACAGCACGGTCGATGTCACGGCTTTTGCCGGTTCCGACTACACCCCCCAAAGCGGCACCCTGATATTCGTTCCCGGCGAAACCCGCAAAAGTCTGAGTATCAGCATAGTGGGGGATAGCGTGATGGAACCGAACGAAACCTTCATGCTGCAACTGAACGATCCGGTCGGGGTGGATTTGCCGAAAATCATCGCCATCGCGACGATCATCAACGACGACAAACCCAAAGTCTCCATCGCGGGACTCAGCACCCCTGAAGGGAATAGCGGCACCACCCAGATACAAGCCATGGTCAGTTTGTCAGCCGCCGCCACCGAAACGGTCACGGTGCAATACACCACCCTCGATGGCACGGCCTTAGCCGACAGCGACTACACCTCAACCCAGGGCACGCTCACCTTCAATCCGGGTGAAAAAACCAAACCCATCACCCTGAACATCAAGGGCGACACCCTCAGCGAAGGAGATGAGTTCTTGCAGTTGCTCATCAGCAACCCCAGCGGAGCCACCCTCGATCCCACCGCAAGCCTCGCCCGCATCACCCTGACGGATGATGATGCCCAGGACCCGGCACAACCGCAGGCACTGCCCACCCTCTCACTCACCGATGCCACCGTAACGGAAGGCCAGAGCGTAGCCAGCTTTGCCACGCTGACCGTCACCCTCTCCACCGCCAGCAGCCAACCGGTGACGGTGAACTACAGCACGCAAGACGGCAGCGCGACCGCCGGTTCGGATTACGTCAGCACCAGCAACACACTCAGCTTTGCCCCCAACCAGACCACGGCGACGATTCAGGTGCCGATTCTGGGCGACACCCAGGTGGAAGCGAACGAAAGCTTCAAGGTGAATCTGTCCAGCCCGGTCAATGCCACGCTGGGCAGCAATAACAGCGCGGTGGTGACGGTGAACAACGACGATGCAGCGGCAGTGGTTTTGCCGACGCTCTCGATCAGCGGGGTGAAGGTAAAAGAAGGCAATAGCGGCAGCAGCACGGCCAATGCCACGGTCACGCTGTCAGCGGCATCCAGCGAGACGGTGACGGTGAACTATGCGACGCAGGACGGTACGGCTTTAGCCAATTCGGATTACATTGCCACGAGCGGTACGCTGAGCTTCCGGCCCGGTGAAACCAGCAAAACCCTCCCGGTTTCGATACTCGGCGATACCACGGTGGAGAGTGACGAAAGTTTTCAGATGCTGTTAATCGCGGCGACCAATGCCCTGCTGAACCCGAATGCCGCCAGCGGCACAGTACAGATCAGCAATGACGACACCGCCACGGCCCCGGTGACTTCCTACTCTGCGGGGCAGCCGGTGATTGATCTGGGGTCAAAATACGGCAAGCTGATCAAGCC
>JBPCSC010000465.1:0-4626 GCA_051007495.1 Methylococcaceae bacterium
TCCGCATTCACCCACAAGGGGTTTCGAGCATTTTGCTGATATAGCGTTTCCAGTTGATTTTGATAGTCAGGAAAGGCAGACCAGCGTAAACGGGGGTGAACGCCTTCATGGATCAGGCTTTGAATATGCGCAGACACCGAATCGGAAATTGGAGGTATCGCCATCGCATCGAATGCCACCGACAAAAGCAGCATCCAGAGCATCATCGTCGCCGGGAAAATTTTCATCTTGATCGTTACCAGTACGCTGTGGGGGAAGGGGTGGGGGTAGGCAAAACGAGCAAACAGGCTAGACTCGCCGCTTTGAGTAGTCAACCGTCAGGCGGTCGATCATGGCGCGATTTACCCGGCCATCGTGCAAGGCACTGGCCATTAATACGGCAGAAAGACCCATAGTCGCCAGGCGAAGTAGATCGGCCTCATCACGCACACCACCGGCGGCGATGAACGCGTGGCCGGGGTATCCGTATATGTACTTTTGTAGCCGCTCGAAATCAGGCCCTTTGCCGCTGCCGACATGGGATAAACTCATGAGTATGACGCGCCTGGGCCAGTATTCGGTATGGTGTACTACCTCATTAGGGCCGAGTAGTGTTCCGTTCAGAACATCCAGCGACAGAATGAAATCACATTTTTGTTCCCGTAAACTTGGCAAGTTGTCATATTCAAGCGACTCAGAGCCAATGACTGGGCTAAAATAGCGATCCATAAACCCGGTGTGACCCATACCCGACCAACCCGAATCGACCCAAAACTCAAGCCCGGCGAATGCCTGTTTCAAGTCCGCGATCAGTGCAGCCTGCGCGGTTCTGCCACTCAAGGCATCCAGATCGGCCAGATAAATGGTTTGGAATGGGTACAGATCCAACAGCCCAACAATCACGCTGTGAGGATCCGCATGGGCACACAGGCTACTGACCAAGGGCAGATAATGTTGACGATGGCCTTCTTTGGCGTGTACCGCCAGACCTCCCATGAGGTCAATGACCGGTATGATTTGCATGAGTATTTTAAATAGTGAATGTTTTGGTGTTTGAATTTGTAACAGGCGGAGGCCTTGGCGACGCGCCATTGCCTCCATCCCTGTTTTGGGAAGCGGAGCATATACAATCCGCTCTGCTTAAGGATTTGCTGGCTATTCCCGGCCTTTCGATTACAGCTTTGCGTGATGCACGCTGGCCTGCTCCCGCCGAACTGGAATCGGCCATAACCTGGAAAATCATAGCACCCGGCGAGGGCTTTCAGGCCGTGTGGCACAGCACTCTGGCGGAAAATGAGGCCGTCTGGCCCATAGCACCGGAGTCATCAGGGCTGCTGGAACAACTCTGCCACGAGGTGGAATCCGCCGGAAAAGTGCTACTGAACTGCCCGGCACAGGCGGTGCGTCTGGCCGGCAGCAAGCGCGACACGATAGAACGCCTGGCCCAAAACGCGGTTCCGGTTGTGCCCACCTGCGGGTTAAAGGGCCTCAGGCCCAAGTTTCCTCTGATTATCAAACCCGACGACGGCATAGGGTGCACGGGGCTTCGGATACTGCGCTGCGAGGAAGACTGGAACACGGCTTTGTGTGAAATCGACCCTTCACTTTATGTGGTTCAACCCTTGCTTGAAGGAGACAGCTTAAGCCTGTCGGTGCTGTTTGAGCGCGGCGAATCTCTGGTGTTGAGCTGCAATCGGCAAACGCTCAGGCGGCGCGGTGACCGTATGCAACTCGAATCCGTCGAGGTGAACGCCCTGCCCGTCACACCAGCCCATCACCAACTGGCCACAGCCGTGGCCGAGGCGATGCCAGAGTTATGGGGTTATGCCGGTATCGACCTGCTTGACCTCTGCGGAACCCCCACCGTGCTGGAAATCAACCCCAGACTGACCACCTCCAGTGCCGGTTTGCGAGAGGCCTTGGGGATCAACCTGGCCGAGGCGGTCATTAAAATGGCCCGTCAACAACCCTGGCGTTCCGGCTTGATTCGCACGGTCAATCGGTCTGTCACCATCACCTGGCCACTCACATGAACATACGCTACATGGGTTGGGATATCGGCGGTGCGCATCTCAAGGCGGCCGGTCTGGATGAGCATCAGCATTTGTGGATAGAGCAGCAATACTGCCCGCTTTGGTTGGGGCTGGATTCACTGCATGCGGCACTGGCCAGCATTTCCGCTCGTCTGGTTTGGTCACCGGGGTGTCGCCACGCCATCACCATGACAGGCGAACTGGCCGATTGCTTCGATAGCCGTAAAGCCGGGGTTGAAGCCTTGGCCCGAGTGATTGAACAGCACGTACATCCCGACCCGGTCTGGTTTTTTTCTACCACTCGCTCAGCCCATGACTCAGCGCATAAGGCAGCCCTGTACTTTGAAGACGTGGCATCAGCCAACTGGATGGCCAGTGCCGTGTGGGCCAGTCGCCAGTGTGAGCGGGCTTTGTTGGTGGACATCGGCAGCACCACGACCGACATCATGCTAATTGATGATGCCTCAGTTCAGGTGCGGGGGCACTCCGACGCTGAACGACTGCGTCACGGTGAGTTATTGTACTTAGGGGTGGCGCGTACACCGCTTATGGCCTTGGCCAGTCACATTCCCCATGACGGCGACTGGATACCGGTCATGGCCGAACACTTCGCCACCACGGCTGATGTGTATAGGCTAACGAGGGAGTTATCGGCAGACGTTGATCCCTCACCCACCGCCGATGGCAGGGATAAAAGCCTGATCGCCAGTGCCCGGCGACTGGCCCGAATGGTAGGCGCGGATGAAGCCTCTTTCCCCTCCGATTACTGGCCTCTGCACGCTCGTTTCTGGCGCGAACAACACCTCAACCAGACCATGGCCGCAGTGGAGCGGCAATTATCCAGAGGCCGTCTGTGCGCAGATGATCCTCTGGTGGGGGTAGGTGTAGGTCGCTTTCTGGTACGCGCCTGTGCCGAGCGTTTGCACCGCCCTTATCTGGATTTCAACCAGTTTTTTCCTCATTGTATTTCCCCTGCGTTCAGTCCCGCCGATTGTGCCCCGGCTGCGGCTCTGGCGTGCCTGGAAGCTTCCCGGAATGGTTTTTTTGATGACGACCCGAATTGAAGAACTGCCTTACTTCCACGACAGTGCCGCCCTGTTTCTGCCTTGGGCTGAACGCAGCGGTTCCGTATTTCTCGACAGCGGCTACCCGCATTCCCGACAAGGACGCTACGACATCCTGGCGGCTGAACCCACAACCACGCTGGTCACCCGTGGTCAACTCACCGAGATTCGCGCCAATGGCCAGATCAGCCTGTCGCCTGAGGATCCGTTCACCTTGCTGCAGGCCCATTTAGGCCCGCTGCAGGCAGAACACCCGCATCTGCCTTTTTGCGGCGGAGCCATAGGCTATTTTGCTTATGATCTGGCCCGTAGGCTGGAAAAAATACCGGAAACCACGGCTGATGAGGAGAACATCCCTGACATGATAGTGGGCCTATACGACTGGGCCGTGGTGGTGGATCATCAGGAGCGGCGCAGTTGGTTGGTCGGGCAAGAGCGTTCACCCACACTGGAGGCGCGCTGGCCGCATTTGCTGCAAACCTTCAGTCAAATTCAAACCCTGGCCTGGCAGCAAACCGGTTTTTCGGTGCTAAGTGAAGTGCAGCCTAATATGAGCCGCGCCGAATATGGCCAGGCGTTCCGCCGCATACAGCAATACATACACGAAGGAGACTGCTATCAGGTCAACCTGACCCAGCGTTTCTCGGCCTATTGTGCCGGCAACCCATGGGCGGCCTATCAGTTGTTGCGTGTCTACAACCCGGCCCCATTCAGTGCGTTTCTGCACTATCCCCAAGTTCAGGTGCTGAGTTCCTCGCCCGAACGCTTTTTGAACGTACGTAGTGGTCGAGTCGAAACCAAGCCCATTAAAGGAACCCGCCCACGTTATGCCAATCTGGCCCGTGACCGGGCCGAAGCCGAAGCCTTGCGCCACAGCAGCAAGGACAAGGCCGAAAACCTGATGATCGTCGACTTGCTACGCAATGATCTGGGTAAAAGCTGCATACCGGGTTCTGTGCATGTACCCCGTCTGTTTGAGGTGGAAAGCTACGCCACGGTGCATCATTTGGTCAGTACTGTGTGTGGGCAACTGGCCGAGAATCAATCCACCCTGAGCCTGCTGCGGGGGTGTTTTCCGGGCGGATCCATTACCGGCGCACCCAAGATCAGGGCGATGGAAATCATAGAAGAACTGGAACCCCACCGGCGTGGACTGTACTGCGGTTCAATAGGGTATATCGGTCATGATGGCAACATGGATTGCAACATCGCCATCCGCACCCTCATGCACTCCGACAACCGCATTCGTTTCTGGGCAGGCGGCGGTATTGTGGCGGACTCTGACGAAGAGCAGGAATATCAGGAGTGTTATCACAAGGCTAACGCATTGCTGAATCTCCTGGCCCAGTTTCGGACGAAAAAGCGAGTGGGATCCTTCAGAGGATAAGCCATTAGATGACATCGCAGATCATCTAAGCCCGGAAGCATTGGATCAGTTACTTGCACGCCTGGAGCAGCGAAAGAAAAACTGAACCCGATAGTATGTGCTCATGAGCATGAGATCAGGCTGAAACGTACAAATGACCCTTACTGAAGAACCCGAACAAAAA
>JBPCSC010000466.1:0-2559 GCA_051007495.1 Methylococcaceae bacterium
CTACGCGCCTTCCAACTGCCGCTAGGCACACAACCGGCCAACCCTACAGGCGGCGCAGCTTCAGTCTGCGCCGCCTTTTTCATGCCGTCCGTGTCGGTAAAACAAGCGTTTTTTATGGTAACTTATGTCCCCAAAAGGAGTGACTACTCATTAGGGAAAGCATCCATAGGGTTTAATTTTTACCGAGGCGCTGGCCCTTAATGCTGCGAATCTGCTTCCATCACTGTGTACTGTCATTGTTCGTCCTGTCAGGGCTGATGGGTGTATCCACACCCCTGATCGCCGGGCCTTATGCGGCCCTGGTGGCCGAAATTGACAGTGAGCGTCCGCTGTTTCAGCGAAATGCCGATGAGTTACGCCATCCTGCATCACTCACAAAAATGATGACGCTCTATCTGGTATTCGAGTCCCTCTTCAAGGGCGAAATCAACAAACAAACCCGTTTCAGAGCCTCCCGGTTTGCGGTTTTACGTCCGCCTTCCCGCATGGGGCTGTCGGCGGGCCATAGCATCACCGTCGAACAAGGCATACTGGCACTGGTGACCCGCTCCGCCAACGATGCGGCCGCCACTCTGGCTGAGGGACTGGGCGGTTCTGAGTCGGCATTTGCCTATCTGATGAATGAAAAAGCGCGAAGACTGGGCATGACCCGCACGGTGTTTCGCAACGCATCGGGGCTGCCTGATCCGAATCAGGTCACAACGGCATGGGATATGTTTCATCTGGCTAAAGCACTGCACAAACACTTTCCTCAGTATTACGCCTACTTCTCCACCTCAAACTTCGAATACGAAGGCCAGAATTTCGGCAATCACAATCATCTGCTGAAAAACTATCCGGGTGCGGACGGAATCAAAACCGGCTTCGTCAATGCTTCGGGGTTTAACCTGGTGGCTTCGGCACGGCGCGAGAACAAACGGCTGATTGGTGTGGTATTCGGAGGCAATACAGCCGCTCAACGCGACACCCACATGCGTGACATTCTTGATGACGGCTTCGACCAACTGGAAGGCCGAGAATCCAGATACATTCGCGCCCCGTTCGATCAACCCGAGCACTACGCCTTGCTGCAAAGGCCACCTGGCCATGAGGAATTCGGCGATGCGTCCGAGCGTCACCGCGCCCACTCATATTCAGCCGAATCCGGCAAGGCGCACAGGGTTCACGCCATACAACTGGGTCAGTTTGCGACGGCCCACCAGGCCGAGCAAAGAATCGCCATGGTACTGCGCCTGGCACCCCTCCCCCTGCATTACGCCCAAAGCTCAATCAGCACCCCCCATCGGCACAAAAAAACCAGCTATCTGGCTCAATTGCGTGCGCTGAATCAGCAGGAAGCGCAAAAGGTTTGCCTTGAATTGAGACGAAAAAAACTGGCGTGCAGCGTGACACGCTGACCCTCCCCCCATAACGCACGCATCAGAACTGGAAACTGCCTATGAAAATGTCGGCTGAGGAATTCAAACACTGGGATCACAAACGGATTACCCTGCTGGGTATGTCGGGGGTGGGCAAAACCACCCTGGCTGGCAAATTGCCCAAAAATGACTGGTTTCATTACTCCGGCGATTACCGGATTGGCACCAAATACCTGGAAGAACCCATCATGGACAACATCAAGCAGCAGGCCATGGAGCTTCCTTTTTTAAGGGATTTGCTGCGTTCGGATTCCATCTACATCCGCAGCAACATCACCGTAGACAACCTCACTGCGGTCTCGTCCTTCCTCGGCAAACTGGGCAACCCGCTGCACGGCGGCTTGAGCCTGTCTGAATTCAAACGCAGGCAGCAACTGCATCACCGGGCCGAAATTGCGGCCATGCGGGACGTGCCGGAGTTCATTCGCAAGGCCGATGAAATTTACGGCTATCGGCATTTCATCAACGATGCCGGTGGCAGTGTCTGTGAACTGGATGACCCTGAAACCTTAAGAATACTGGCCGAACACACCCTGATCCTCTACATACGCACAACCCCGGCACTCGAATCCATGCTCATGGAGCGTGCCCGCACTGAACCCAAGCCACTCTACTACCGGGAAGCATTCCTGAACGAACAACTCGCCGTCTACATGACCGAAAAAGCCTGTGACACGCTGGAGGCAGTAGAACCCGATGACTTCGTCACCTGGATGTTTCCTAAACTCTTCCACTCCAGACTCCCCCGCTATCAAGCCATAGCCGATCAATGGGGTTACACCCTTGAAGCCACGGCCATATCTTGTGTGTCGTGCGAATCCGAATTTATGGAACTCATCGCAAACGCGCTGACCTTATCCCCCACCTAGAACTTCCGGGAGATTTGCCATGCCACTGGTTGCCCATACTGAACTGCCCACCTTTACCCGTTTGCAAGAGGAAGGTCAGGAGATACTCACCGTGGAGCACGCACGCCGACAGGATATACGGGAAATGCACATCGGTTTACTCAACATGATGCCGGATACCGCTCTGGAAGCCACTGAACGTCAGTTTTTCCGGTTGGTGGGGGCGGCCAATTCCATCGTGCAGTTTCACATTCATCCTTTCACCATCTCCGGGTTGCCCAGAGGAGACATGG
>JBPCSC010000467.1:0-1895 GCA_051007495.1 Methylococcaceae bacterium
CCGGCAGTGGCCGTCATCGGGGGCGGTACCCTCTCCCTGAGCCATCTGGCCGCGCTGGGAATCAACACCTGGCGGATTGCCGATGCCGAACCCTACAACATCAGTGGCACCGAGGCCGCAGACACCGTGAGTGTCGGTGCCGGTAGCACCACCGTGCAAATGGGGTCTGGTAACGATGAAATCGTCATCAACAGCAAACCCAAAGTGACGGATAACCTGGATGGTGGCGCGGGCAATGACACCCTGACGCTCCGAGGCACGGATATCGACCTGTCCGGAGCAACGGTGACCGACATCGAATCCATACGGGTTTCATCGCAATCCCTGTCGATGACGGCAGCACAATGGAACAGCCTGGGAAGCCTGGTCACGCGGGCTACCGGGGCCACCACCGGCTATATTTTGTCCGTCACTACAGCCGGCACCACCACTTTGGCGGCTGATTCCGCTTACATGGGACTCACCGGTTCCACCGGCGATGACCGACTGATCGGCAACGCCGCCGACAATATTCTGGTCGGCGATAACGGTAACGACGAATTGCAAGGCAATGCCGGCAACGACCGGCTGGTGTCAGGCATCGGGGTAGACACCCTGAGTGGCGGCGAGGGCAATGACACCCTGGACGTTACCGGCAAACCCTGGGTGCGGGATCAACTGGCTGGTGGCGCGGGGCTGGATACCTTGGTGGTGAGCGATGGCCAGGATTTGACCGCAGCCACCTTGAGTGATCTGGAAGTATTGAGCGGTGTCGGTACGGTCACATTGAGTGCCGCACAACTCGAAGGCTTCCGCAGCATCAACGGCCTAAGCGTACAGTTGGCCGGTACGTCCAGCAGTTTCACCCTGGGCAGCAACACCCGGCTTACCAACAATGCCCGTATCCTGCTGCCAACGGTTGATACCACCCTGACAGCCACTGCCGGCATATTGGGTTCGCGGGGGGACGACACCCTAGCCGGCAATGCCGGTAACGATATGCTGTACGGTGGCCGAGGGCTGGACTCACTCGACGGCGGTTCAGGCGACGATACCCTGTTCGGCGGCAGCGGGGTGGATACTTTGGTGGGCGGTGCTGGCAATGACCGCTTTGAGGTGCAAGCCTCGGAGTTCACCGATAGCTATCAAACCCAAACCATGCACAGCGACCGGATCGACGGCGGTGAGGGTGAGGATACCCTGGCTATCGGCTTTGGCGGCTTCCGTGATGATGTCTATGCCATCGAACCGGGTTCCATCAGCAATATCGAAAATCTGGTCATCACCGGTTCCTACTACTCTTACCTATCCCTGAGTGCAGACCAGTGGAACCGATTAACCGGTTTCAGTACTCCTAACAGTTACATCTACAACTACTACATCTACTCCCCTGATGTCGCAGTGTACATAACGATAAACGGCAGCGGCGGTGATTTGGATCTCGATGCCATTCGTGCCGACAGTCAAATCAGTAGCATTAACCTGACGGGATCGTATGCTCGTATCGATGCCAGCCATTTTTCGACCGATCTCACCGTCAATCAACTCGACAGTATTCTGCTCAGCCCCGGTAACGACACACTGCGTATCACAGGGGATCAGGCTTACAGTGTCGATGGTGGAGCCGGGAATGACCGAATTTATGTGACCGGTGTCAACACGCTCACCGCCACCACAATCGAAGGGGGCAGCGGCAACGACACGCTGGATGTATCCGGCACCGGCTTCATCGACCTGACTGGGCTGACACTCAATAACGTCGAGTCGCTGTATTACGGCAGCAGCACCGTACTGGTTACCGCCAATCAGTTGGCCACCTGGAGCTTTGACGGCGCGGGAGCCAAATACACCAAGGTGGGAAATACCGTGGTGGGTACCTCGGGCAATGACACCTATTCTGGCGACGGCAGCGGCAG
>JBPCSC010000468.1:0-1628 GCA_051007495.1 Methylococcaceae bacterium
AGTGGATGCCTGGGTATGGCGATTATTCGCCGACCGCATCCTGAGAGGCGATGCCTTTAGTCGACAGGACAACGCCTGTTTACTGGGCAAAGCCGGGCGCAAAACCTTTTATGCCGAATACGAACAATTCATCCGCCCCACCCGCAAAATACTCAGACGCATGAGTTTATCCATAGCCCGCCAGTTACTCATCTATATCTCGAAGGTAACCTGCTGAAGGTCAAGCTGGACGGGCCTTCATTAAGAGTAACCAAACCCGAAACCGCCGACCGCAGGTTTCCGCTCAAACAGGTATCGCACATAGTCAGCACCCCTGATGTAGACTGGGAACTGCCCGCATTATTGGCGTGTACCGGTAGAGGGATTACGGTTAATTTTATTGACGACCAGGGCCAGTTGATAGCCCGCTGCATAGGCCCGGCGTACTATCACCTGGGGCTTGATCAACTACTGGAAAGCTTTTTCTACCGACCGGAATCAACCCGTTTATACCGACAATGGCTGGCCGCAGTAGAAAACATGGCCTTACGCAGCCTGATACGCCGTGCCGGTATTCGCCTGGACAACGCCCCCGACCCAAAACTCATGCGCCAGTTATTCCGGCGCGAAGCCCAGGCAATGGGTATGCTTGAGCATTATGAAAGGGTTGAGCGTCAACTGATGGGCTTATTGATGGTAATGGTCACTCAATTCCTGTCCGAACTGGGTATAGATGCCAGCCACTACAATCTGAAAAGTATTAACCTGGTTCATGACCTGGCCGAAATACTGGCCTGGGATTTTCAACTAGGGCGTATGGGCTGGTATGAAGAACGGATGTTAAATAACCAAAAGCAAATACCCGGCATGGAAGAAGTGACCCATTTTTTTGAAGCCCGCCAGGGCCGCGTAGGCCGCTTACTGGTAGGCCTGTTATCACGACTACACCGCTGGCTACTCGAAACCTGACTGTACGTGCGAATTCATTCGCACCATGTTTTGCCGACCTGTTCATGCAACAAATTCGCACCATGTATTACCCTCACTAACATTTAATATAATTAAACAATGGCCAAAAACCGCCCCATTCGTTACATTATCTGCTACGACATAGCCAATCCCAAACGCCTGGTACGGGTACACCGATGCCTGAAAGGCGAAGGCTTGCCCTTGCAATACTCGGTATTCAACTGCTGCCTGACCGAACGCCAGCTTAAACACCTTATGGACAAACTACAAAAGATTATAGACCCGCGTGCAGACGATATACGCATATACCCCCTGCCTGAGCGCAGCGACTGCGTCACACTAGGCAAACAAATGTTCCCGGACGACATTATGCTCTTCCGCGCCGGCGGTGATTTGATGGATCTTAAATAATATAAAAACTGAATCTGGGCGGTTGACGCACATGCAAAACCTGAACTACACTCTGCACCCGGTCTGGTCGGCCAGGGCTTACCCAAGCCCGTCCAGACCGGCTTAGGCTCTGCTTATGACCAAATGGAATATAAAACCTGAAATTTTGCCAAACGATAGCTTTTTCAAAATGGTTTTTTTCGTCAACCGTCCTCTGCAACCCGCGTGCAAAGCCGACTCCAGAAGGAGAGCAGTTCCAAACTAGACCTGATTAAGAAGGGATTAAGACT
>JBPCSC010000469.1:0-4440 GCA_051007495.1 Methylococcaceae bacterium
TAATAGTAAAAATACACCATGAAGATAATGAAGAAAAAACCTTCAGGTTCTTCATGCTCTTCATGGTTAAAACAACCAGACATCGGTTTCAAAGTCTTCAAACTCAGTTCATCTAACATCAAGCCCTGGGATGCCGACTTCGATACGCTTGAAAACGCCTTGCTTTCATCCGTGGACAATATCAAGGAGGGTCGTAGTGAGGACGATGTTCTGTATGAAATCCTGCTCAAATACGGCCTTGATTTGACCGTGCCGATTGAAGAACGCCTGATTGCAACCACGGAAAACACAGAAGGCACGGAAAATAAACCAGAAAAAATTCCGTGTCCTTCCGTGTCTTCCGTGGTGAATAAAAAAATCTACATCATTGGCCTAGGCGCTTTAGTGATTTGCTTGGACGATGCGATAACCTTGGATGTGGTCGAAGGCATTGGCAATCTGAAAGCCGAACTTGAGCCGGAAGTCATGCGCGTGGTATTCAAGGATTCAGGCTTTCAGGATGATGTCGTCAAAACCAATGCCATCCAGATTTTGAAGAAACACGGCATTGATGATGTTAAAAGCCTGTAATTTCTACCATGAAGGGCATCAAGGCAATCAAGTAAAAACCTCCAAGCCCTTCATGCGCTTTATGGTCAATTTCAAGGATTCAGTATGAAATTTGATTGGGATGAAAATAAAAACAAAGCTAACATCCAAAAACACGGTGTTGATTTTCGGGATGCCGTTTATGTTTTTTCTGACCCGTTTCAGCTCAATAGACCGGATGACGAGCATTCCGAACAGGAAGAACGCTGGATTATTCTCGGCAAGAATTTAAATGACAACTTATTGCTGGTAGTTCATACCTTTCGTGACGAAAATGTCATTCGTATCATTTCGGCACGAAAAGCCACTCGAAACGAACAAAGCCAATACACGCAGAGGTTAAACAAATGAAAGATGAATATGATTTTTCCAATGCCGAGCAAGGCAAGTTTTTCGTGCCTGTCGAGGACATTCAAACGCCGATTTATTTAGATCGGGATATTTTGCAATTTTTAAATACTCAAGGTGCTAAGCGTGGTGAAAGTTTGGAAACGTTAGTCAATGCGCTATTAAGAAAAGATATTGAGATAGCAAAACAATTGTCCTAATAGAGCTCCGAGCTAAACACCTTGCCATGTTAAGGAAAAACTATTCACCCGCTGATATTAAGTTATGAAATTACAGTTTAACGCCAATCTGGACTATCAACACGATGCCATTAACGCTGTGGCCGGCATCTTTGAAGGACAGGATACGCTCCAGACCAATTTTACCGTGGCACAGGTTAATCAGGGTCCACAGGCCAATATGTTTGCCACCCAAACCGAATTGGGTATTGGTAACAAGCTCGGCCTTCTGGATGATGAATTGCTGGATAACATCCGCACCATCCAGCTTAAAAACGGTTTAAAACAAACTGATGCGCTGTCCTCGAAGGATTTCACCATTGAGATGGAAACCGGCACCGGCAAGACCTACGTATATTTGCGAACGGTGTTTGAGCTGAACAACCGCTTTGGTTTTACCAAGTTCATCATTGTGGTGCCGTCTCTTGCCATCAAGGAAGGCGTGTACAAATCCTTGCAAATCACCGAACAGCATTTCAAAGAGTACTACGACAACCGGCCTTACGATTATTTTGTCTACGACTCCTCGAAGCTGGGCGAAGTCCGTAGCTTTGCGACCAATGATGCGATTCAGATCATGGTCATCAATATCGACGCTTTCCGTAAAAGTTTCACGGATGCCGATAAAGAATCAAAAGCCAACATCATTCATCGGCCCAATGACCGGATGAATGGCATGAAGCCCATCGAGTTTATCCGTGACACCAATCCGATTGTCATTATTGATGAGCCGCAGAGCGTGGATACTACTCCGAAATCCAAGGAAGCGATTGCCTCACTGAACCCACTTTGCACCATTCGCTATTCGGCCACGCACAAAGACAAACATAATCTGATGTACAAGCTGGACTCGATTGATGCCTATGAGCGGAAATTGGTCAAACAGATTGAAGTGGCCTCGATTGATGTGAAGGACGGCCACAATAAAGCCTATATCCGGCTGCTCAGTGTCGATCACAAGAAAAGTCCCATCAGCGCCAAAATTGAGTTCGATCAAATGGAAAACGGCGGGGTGAAACGGGTTGTTAAAACCGTAAAATCGGGCGTTGACCTCTTTGATTTATCGGGCGGGCGCGATGTGTATGACGGCTATGTGGTCAATGACATTTATTGCGAACCCGGCAATGAATATATCGATTTCACCAGCAAACCCGAGATTTTGCGCTTGGGCGAACAGGTGGGCGATGTCGATCCTGATGAATACAAACGCCTGCAAATCCGCAAAACCATTGAAGAGCATCTGGACAAAGAGTTAAAGCTCACGCCACTGGGGATCAAGGTTTTGAGCCTGTTCTTTATCGACAAGGTGGCCAATTACCGTTCCTATGATAAGCATGGCAACCCGCAGAAAGGCAAATATGCGCTGATGTTCGAGGAAGAATATCGCGGCCTGATTAAGAAGCCGAAATACCATTCTCTGTTTGGCGAAGTCGATACCGAAAGCCTGGTCGAAGCCGTGCATGATGGTTATTTCTCAATTGATAAAGGCAAAGTCAAAGACACCAAAGGTGATAGCAAAGCGGATGAAGACACTTATCAACTCATCATGCGCGATAAGGAGAAGTTGCTCAGTTTTGATTCCAAGCTGAAGTTCATCTTTTCGCATTCTGCTTTGAAGGAAGGTTGGGACAACCCCAACGTATTTCAGATTTGTACGCTTAATGAAACCAATTCGGTGATTAAAAAGCGGCAAGAAATTGGCCGTGGTTTGCGGCTGGCGGTGAATCAGGATGGCGAGCGGGTGCATGGCTTCGAGGTCAATACGCTGACGGTGATGGCCAATGAATCCTACGAAAATTTTGTCGAACAATTGCAAAAAGAGATCGAGGACGAGGAAGGGATTCGTTTTGGCGTGGTTGAGAAACACCTGTTCGCCAACATCGTCATCGAAACCGAAGATCACAAGCAAGTCTATCTCGGAGCGGAGGCTTCTGAAAAACTCTGGGGCCATTTGTTTGATGCGCACTATATCGACAAGAACGGCAAGGTTCAGGACAAACTGCGCACCGACATAAAAAACAACACCGTCGATTTGCCGGAAGAATTCCAAAGCCATGCCAGTCTGATTACTGCCACGCTTAAAAAAGTGTCAGGCAATCTGAATATCAAGAATGCTGGCGACAAGAAGCCAGTGACGGTCAACAAAGCGGTGTATTTGGGCGAAGATTTCAAACAGCTTTGGGAGCGGGTGAAATACAAAACCACCTTCCGAGTGGAATTCGATGTCGAGGCTTTAATTGCAAAGTGTGTCGAAGAAATCAAAAATGAGCTGGTCGTTGGTAAGGCCAAATTTGTCTATAGCAAAGGCAGAGCGGTAATTGAGCGTAGCGGCATTGGCTTAGACGAAATTCATGAATCTCGACATATCCATGATGCCATAGATTACAAACTGCCTGACATCGTCAGTTATCTTCAGAACGAAACCCATTTAACTCGTCGAACCTTAGTGGCTATATTAACGCAATGCGGTCGCTTACAGGACTTTAAGAACAACCCGCAAAAATTTGTCGATGAAGTCAGTGCCATGATCAAGCGGCAAATGCGCCACTTCATCGTTGACGGCATCAAATACGAAACAATAGGCAATGATCACTATTACGCGCAGGAGCTATTCGAGGACAAGGAATTGATCGGTTATCTCAACAAAAACATGTTGGAAACTCAAAAGTCGGTCTATGACCATGTCGTTTACGACTCCAATGTTGAAGCCGAATTTGCGCGAGCCTTTGAGCAAAACAAGGACGTGAAGGTTTATGCCAAACTACCAAGCTGGTTCAAGATTGAAACGCCGTTAGGAACCTACAATCCAGACTGGGCGGTTCTGATCGATCACGATGGTGGCGAGAAACTCTACTTTGTCGTGGAAACCAAGGGCAGTATTTTAGGCGAAATGCTCCGCCCCGTTGAAAAAGCCAAAGTCGATTGTGGCCGTGCGCACTTCAAAGCCATCGGGGAAACGGTCGGTTTTACGGTGGCGGATAGTTTTAAGACCTTTATGGATAAGGTGGGTTGAAATAGATTTTGAGGAGAAAGAAACTGTATTTGTTGGGCCAAATAATAGTGTCGCCATCAAGGGAAAGCAGGGCTTGTTGATTCAGTGCAAAGCATCGGAAGCCGCAAAAGGCATAGGCTGGGATGCCATTAAAGAGGTTGTGGCTGGTGCTGCTGCCTATGAACAACAGTTTCCTGATATCAGGTTCAACAAAGTGGCGGTCACCAACCAGTTTTTTAACGACAATTCAATCCGACAGGCAGAGCATAACGGAGTGAGCTTGATTGATAGTTG
>JBPCSC010000470.1:0-12396 GCA_051007495.1 Methylococcaceae bacterium
ACCCACCTGGACATCCGTTTTCAAGCTGAATTGGCTTTTGTGCGTGATCGCTGGCAGGAATTCAGCAATCCGGCAGACTGGGTGCGTCTTCAGTACCATACGGCGGTACATGAAAAGGTCGAACAGATATTCGACGCTCTGCCCGAAGAGATTTGGCTGAATCCTCATGAAGCCGGGCTGGAATCATTTATTGAGGGTGAGATTGAGGAGTTTCTGGCCCTTAACGCGATACAAAGCCGATGCCGTTGCAGCATACGATTTACTTTTGTGGATGCCGAACCAGACTCGACTCGTGACGTAACGATAAATCCGGCGCACCTGGAAGTGATCCGCGCACTCAGGGCGCGTCTACATGCCGAGCACATGCGACTGGAGCGGGAACGTTTTGAGCAAATAGCCGAAACCAACCGGGTAAAAATTGAGCAGCAGGTAAAAATTATCGAAATGCTCAGACTGGAATCGGCCACTCTGGATCTGCGCCAGGAAGAGGAAACCCGCAAGGTACGGGCTGAAATGGCGTTGCAGGAAATGGCCGCCCGGGAAAAACTCGACAGCGAAATGAGAATGGGCCTGGAACAGATACAGCAAGAAAACAAACTCCGGCAGGCTCGGTTTGAGTCGGAGTTGTCAGAACGAAATAGCCGTGCCGCCGCCCTGAGTGAAGTCGAACAGCATTTGCATAGGGAAATCGGGTTTTTAACCCTGGAACGACAACGCCTGTTGCTGGAAGGTGAAATTCAGGAAACCAAACTGGCCCGACTTAAAGGCTGGAATACCCACCCGAAAGACAGGCCGGGTAACGACTGAACTATTGACATTCTTCCGGGCTGACCCATAACATCCAAGCGTATCCGCGTCTTTTGCGGGTACATCACTATAGCCTTTAGAACCCCTTTTTTTATGAGTTAAAACCATGGCCAAAAAATCAGACATTAACGAAGAACTGGAAGTCACCACCCCGATGGAAACAATGGAAGAAGCGAACACGACTCACGTCGAATGCACCGCCGAAGAAGAAACCAGCGAAAAACCTTCCGCCCGGAAGTTTTTGGCGAAGCTTGCATCCGGTGCCCAGAAAGGTGTTTATACCGGTGTATACGCTGTTTCTTACGGCGTGGTTTACGCAGGTTTGTTGGTTGGCGGGCTGATCCCCACCAACAGCATCGTCAGCGAAGGAATGCGGGATGGATCTTCTGCTGCCCGCAAGGCCTACGACACTCGCGCTGAGCAGAAAGCCACTTCGGCTGATGACAGCCTGAACGCCGCTGCTGCCGCTTAATTTTTCCGCCTGGCGGGGCGAGAGTTCCATCTCGCCCCACCCTCCTGAAATCCCTTCCTGATTACGGCGTGCCGTTTAGATTGATCACCTTGCCTTGAACGGTTGAAGCCGGCGCAACGCCAAAAATGTTGAGCAGTGTCGGAGCCACGTCAATATTGTGCACCATATCCAGCTTGCCCATCCCGATGTCAGGGCCTGCGGCGATGAACGTCGCGCTCATGGCACTGTATTCAGGTGCATACCCATGCGCACCGTAGAAGTTCGGCACCGACATCACCTGAAGCTGAGGCGTGGTAGCCGCCGTATCGCCTTTACGAACCACAACAGGGTTTTGCGCACCGTCGAAGTTATAGCCGATACGCAGCAGCGCGTAGAGGTCGCCTGAATCCTGACCTATGTACTGCGCCGTGGTGCGACCCAGCTTGGGGTCATCCAGTCGGGGCGGAATGGGGCGGGTGTAAATCCGATCGAAAACCGTCATGCCGGTCTTACCCTTGGTGTATTCGGCATTGTCGTCGGTCAGTTTCCACAGGGCGGTTTCCACCTTGCGCATGAGTTCTACATATTCTGCCCGACTCACCATACCGCCGTTTTCACGACCTTCCAGGTTGATGTAGATGTTTACCGCAGGGCCTGAAGTAATGGCGCGAACCTTAGTAGTGTCTATGCCTTGATTGGCCAGATAATTGTTCAGGCTGACCGCCGTATGGAAAGGCGCGAAACCGTGATCGGAGACTACGATAATGTCGCTGTTCGGCTTGCCGGTGGTCGGGTTGATGCCCACTTTCTCTATCACTTTCTGCACAGCATTGCTGGCCGCCTGGTAGGCCGTTCTCAGATAACCGGCATAACGGATGGTTTTGGCTTTGTCCTGACCTGCGCCTATCGTGTTGGGATCGGCAGGATTGGTCGCCTGGCGTCCGTCTATCAGCATGAATTGGTGACCAGAACCATCGGGTTGTTCGATGTAGGTCATCAGCAAATCAGCGTCAGGGTTTTGGTCAATGGCGCGCAGCACCATGCGGGTTTGATAATCCACAAACAAACGAACCTGATCTTCATACATGGCTTCGAGTTCGGCATCGGTGAACGAGCCAAAGCCAGGGCCAAGACGCTCCGGTATGCGGTAATCGGCCTGCGGTGCCCATGAGCCTACGTTGTTGTTGGCATCGTCGACATTGGCCAGAACCGGAGCATTGCGCGGAATGTAATTGCCGCTGTACCGGCCAATGTGTACTTCAGCCAGATCGGCATCCAGACGGCTCACAAAAAAGGCCGTACCGACCTTATTCGGTGTGCCTTCATAAAAGAAAGGGGCCGATTGTTTGGTGGCGGCCTTGACGTACGCCGGGCCAGTAGAAGGCAAACTGAAAGGGCCAGGCTTGATGCCGTTGGTGGCATCAAAAAACACCAGCGTATCGAAGCTCTGTTTTTTATCGTCCACGGTATCCAGAGCCACTACTTGTATGCTGAAGCTCACCCCGTTGGTGGTGAAGGTTTCCAGTGGGGTAGTCTTTTGTAATACGTCACCGTAGACGCTACGACCGGCCGCTTTGAGTTGGTCGATGGTGGTTTGGGGCGCGGCCGAAAAATCAGCCGCCTTGAGGGTGAAGCCCGTGCCGGTGGGTCCTGCATAAGTACCAAACGGAACCGTGTAATCCACAGTGCGGTTGGTGGCGGTTTGCAGCGTGGCTACCGGATCAATACCCGGAGCGGTGATGGTCGCGCCGTCAGCACCTGGCCAGGTTGCAGCAACGACTTTCTTGCCTGCCGCACGCAAGGCCACCCACAGCGGTTCTGCGGTGGGGTCGGCACTTTCCAGCGGGCCGTCTATGGAATATCCACCGATGGGCGCACCAAAACCGCTGATGGTTTTGCTCATGGGAGAGGCCATCAAGTGAAAGGTATTGGCCGGAATGTCATTCCTGGCGGCCGTTGAACCGGTCGCTATGGCGATGTGAGACACGGCGGTCAGCGAAGGCGACACGGTAACGTTACGATCAGCCATGACCCCCTTGGAACGCAACAAACCCAGGCCTTTATCCGACGGCAGTACGCCGGTATTGAGGTAGTTTCTGATGCGGGTGGGTTCGGCACCGTCCAGGGAAATGACAATCACCTTAGGGGTGGCATGAGCCTCGATAGCCGCAAACAGCGTGGCCGCCGTCAACGCCACGAGACGTGACGAAAAGCGTTTTTGAAACATGAGTATTCTCCAGGATACGTGAATGAGGATGCCCCGTCGCCCGATGCAGCGCGGGAGGCCATGTTTATCAGAAGGCGGTGTCATTGCCGTGAATCCTGGCCTGCACTCAAGCAGTCTTATCGCGGGTGGGATGTGTTTTTTGTCTGTCCTGAACGGCAAACTTGAAAACCAACCATCATAGTCGGTACGATTGCCGCTTGTTACCCCAACCACAGATAGTTAGCGATGAAACTTTCTTATTTTTTGTTACTGAGCCTCTGTGCTTTTTCTACCCAAGCTTTGGAGAACCCCAAAATGTCCGATGTATCGGCCCCACTCGTCAAATTACACACCAGCCTGGGTGATGTAGTCCTCAAACTGAATGCTGAAAAGGCTCCGGTATCAGTCAGCAACTTCCTGACTTACGTGAAGGAAGGCCACTACGACGGCACGCTTTTTCATCGTGTCATACCCAAGTTCATGGCTCAAGGCGGCGGTTTCACCAGCGACTTCGCTCAAAAACCTACCCACGCACCCATCAAGAATGAGGCAGACAACGGGCTAAAAAATGCTCGTGGCACTATCGCCATGGCCCGCACCAATGACCCGCAATCGGCAACCGCCCAGTTTTTCATCAACTACGTGGATAACGCTTTTCTGGACTACAAAAGCCCGACGCCACAAGCTTGGGGCTATGCTGTGTTTGGTGAAGTGATTGAAGGCATGGACGTGGTTGACCAAATGGCCACCATCCCCACTGGACGTGGCGGCCCCATGCCCAGCGATGTTCCGAAAACCCCCATACTCGTGGAAAAGGCCAGCGTCCTTGAAGCCCCTCACTGACGAAACCCTGTTCGTCTCCGACCTGCACCTCTCCCCTGCCCGCCCGGCGACGACGGATCGATTCATCCGGTTTCTCCAAGGGCGTGCGGGGCAAGCCCGTTACTTATACATATTGGGTGATTTGTTCGATGTGTACTTGGGTGACGATGATCGCTCCACGCCCTACCGTCAGGTGCGTGCGGCCTTGCAGGCCCTCACCCGGCAAGGAACCCAAGTGGGCTTTCAGCCAGGCAACCGGGATTTCCTGGTCGGAGAGGGTTTTTACCAAAGCACCGGAGTCATCGAACTGGGTGATTACTCGGTAATCAACGTACACGGAACCCCGGTTTTGCTCATGCACGGTGATTTACTCTGCACAGACGACGAGCAATACCAAGCGGCCAGACGGCGGATACGCACTGCCGAATGGCGGCATAAGGCACTCAGCAAACCCTTATGGCTACGCCGACTCTACGCCCGCTGGTACCGCTACAAAAGCCAGCGCGACAAAAGCGGCAAGCGCGATGAGATCATGGATGTGAACCTGGCCACCGTCACGGCCACCCTGAAGGCGCATCAGGTTTCAATGGTGATACACGGCCACACCCACAGACCAGGACTCAACCAACCCGTAGCCCACCCCGACACGGAACGGCGTATCGTGTTGCCCGAATGGGACGGTCATGAAACCGTGCTATGCGGCACGGCCAATGGCTACCTGATGGAACCCCTGGCCTCCAGGCCATGATGGGCCATTCCTTCCCCTCCCTCTTTTTTTTACACACACAACGACAGGAGCATCCCGTGCAGGATTCCCCCATTTCCGACCAAGGTCAGGCTGCACTCAATAGCCTGCGTACACTCATCAGCGAATGTTTGGAAGAAGCCCAAAAACAGGGCGCGACCGACGCTGAAGCCGGAGCCAGCATCGAACAAGGATTGTCCGTCACTTCACGACTGGGCGAAGTCGAAACCATAGAACACCACCGCAGCCGTGGGTTGGGCATCACGGTGTACATAGGCCAGCGTAAAGGCAATGCCAGCACCTCTGACATTAGCCGCGAAGCCATGCGTGAAACCGTACATGCGGCCTGCCGCATCGCCCGATTTGCCGCTGAAGACCCCTACTCAGGCCTTCCGGATGCCCACCGCCTGGCGACAGAATTCCCCGAACTTGACCTCTACCATCCCTGGTCACTGGATGCAGAAGAAGCCATTGCCTTGACTACAAGCTGCGAGAATGCCGCGCTAGGGCATCATTACGAAATCACCAATTCCGAAGGGGCCAGCCTCAACACCTTCGAGAGCGTGCGAATGTTGGGCAATACCCTGGGTTTTCTCCATGGATATGCCACCAGTCGCCACAGCCTGAGTTGCTCGGTAATCGGGCAAAGAGGAGACGAAATGCAGCGTGACGACTGGTGGACTGTCGCACGAGAGGCCAAGGCACTGGAAGCCCCGGAAGCCGTAGGCCGACAGGCGGCCGAACGCACCCTGCGCCGTTTGGGCGCAGAAGCACTGAGTTCCAGGCAATGTCCGGTGATTTTTTCAGCCGACGTAGCGGCCGGTTTGATCGGTCATTTTCTGGGTGCGATACGCGGAGGCAACCTGTACCGCAAATCCACTTTTCTGCTGGATCATCTGGGCAAACCTGTATTTCCATCCTTTGTACACATCCACGAATCCCCCCACATACCCCGCGCATTAGGCAGTGCGCCTTATGATTCCGAAGGCGTGGCCAACCGCGCCCACCCCATTATCCGCGAGGGCATACTGGAATCATACATACTCAGCACCTACTCTGCCCGAAAACTCGGCATGGAAACTACCGGCAATGCCGGAGGCGTACACAACATACTGGTAGAAACCGGCCCATTAAACCTGACCGAACTGCTCCGGCAAATGGGTACCGGCCTTTTGGTCACCGAGTTAATGGGCCAGGGCATTAACATAGTAACAGGAGATTATTCACGAGGGGCTGCGGGGTTTTGGGTTGAAAACGGCCAGATCAGCCATCCGGTAGAGGAATTCACCATTGCAGGCAATCTGAAAGACATGTATGCCGGATTGGTCGCAATAGGTAACGACATTGACCTGCGCGGCACTATACGCACAGGATCGATATTACTGGACAAAATAACCATAGCAGGAAATGGCTAAGTGGCGTGCATGGTCTGAATCCCTATTCAGCCAGTCCGGTATATGCAGTGAGGCGCGATACTCCTGCTTGAAGAGATCGTCTCAAATGCTGCCTGGCAACCCGCAGAGAGAACACGCGCCCTGGCCTGAACAAACGGAGGCAGTGGCCGGTGCACAGGAAGCGGTGTTTCGTCAAAAATCAAGAGGGCCATTCCATACAATATTTGCGGATACAAACCCCGTTTCAAGCAAACCAAGCCGCTATTTTCCGATATGATATGACCCGAACGTACGCGTTCGACCTGCCAAGGCCAGAAGGCTGGCAAAGCTGAACGGGTGCGCCGCAAACGGGTCATCGGCTGGTGAGTTTCAAAAGGCCAGACCACCGCACTCATGACTCCATCCAAAACATAATCACTACAAGAGGAACTTATCCTATGGAAAAACCATTTATCCTGCACATGTTCACCCCTGAAAAAAACCTCAGCCCATTCGACGTCAATATGGCTTTGGATGCGGGCTGGATCTCCACAATACCCTATATCAACGTTGAACTGGGTGAAGTGAATGGCATGGTGCAGGACGCTATTTTCTCCCGCAGCCTGAGTGGTTTGAAACGTACCGGCCTTTTCATAGGCGGACGCGATGCCAAACTGGCTATGGACATGTTGAAAACGGCCCAGAAGTCAATGATCCCGCCTTTTGAAGTATGTGTCCTGGCCGATCCCAGCGGTGCCTTCACGACTGCCGCCGCTATGGTCGCCATCGTCGAGCAGGCTTTAACCAGCCATTTTCACACTGATCTCCAAAACAAAAAAATACTGATTCTGGGCGGAACCGGTCCGGTCGGACAGATTGCTGCCGTACTGGCGGCTTCTGCCGGTGCTGAAGTCAAAATCATTGGTCGTCAACTGGAAAAAGCCCAACGTATTGCCGAGTTGTGCAACTGCGAATTTGGAGCAGGAAAAACGACAGTCGAAGGCGATGCTGATGCCAACAAGGCTGAATTATTGCTGGATGCCGATGTGGTGCTGGCCACAGCAGCAGCCGGTATTGAAGTATTGAGTGCCGAGGGAATTGCCGCATCCCCCAAACTCAAAATAGCCGCCGATGTTAATGCCGTGCCGCCTTCGGGTATCGCCGGGCTGGATCCCATGCACAAAGGCCATGCGATATTCGGCAGCCCCTCGGGTGCCCTGGGTTTTGGTGCTCTGGCCATAGGTAATGTTAAATACCAGACCCAGCACCGCCTGCTTAATCGCATGCATCAACTGACCCATTCCGATAGCAAGCCGGAATACCTGGACTACAACGATGCATTTGCAGTAGCCCGTGCGTACCTCGCAAACCACAAATGATTTTGGGTGAGCAATCGCCCGCTATAACCAGCCTCAGGAATAACTGGCCGTCCGGTTATTCCTGACCTATAGGCTTGTAGTCGCCCGTCAATACCCGCGTCTTCTTTCAATCTATATCCATCAGAGAGTCTCAAGATACTATGGAAAAACGTACCATAATGCACATGTTTGATCCCATGCCGCACACCAGCCCTTTTGATATCAATATGGCGGTAGATGCCGGTTTTGAGGTCATTATTCCTCATAACAATGTTCATCTCGACGAAATCAACGGACTGGTTCAGGATGCCATTTTTTCCAGGGGAGCAGCCGGAGTAAAACGTACCGGTCTGTTTATCGGAGGGCGTGATATTGGGCTGTCACTTAATATGCTTGAAGCCGCCCGCAAAGCGATGGTGCCTCCTTTTCAGGAATCCGTATTGGCGGATCCGAGTGGTGCCTTTACCACGGCGGCAGCACTGGTGGCCTGCGTAGAAAAAGTATTACGGGAAAAACATCAGAAAGACCTGAAAGGAAGCCGCTCCATCGTGTTTGGTGGCACCGGCCCTGTGGGTATTGCCACCGGAGTAATCGCCTCACTGGCCGGGGCCGATGTCACCATCGTGGATCCATTCAACATAGATACTGCTCTGGAAAAAGCCAAGGAATATAACCTGCGTTGCGGAACCGCCATGAAAGGCACTTATGCCAGTTCCGATGCCGACAAGGCACGTCTGCTGGCTACCGCCGATATTGCATTCTGTACTGCCAAGGCCGGCATACAGGTATTGAATGCTTCAGTATTAAGTGATGCCACCCGGTTGAAAGTAGCCGGAGATGTCAATGCCGTGCCGCCCCTGGGTATTGAAGGCATTAAACTCAAGCATTTCGGAGAACCCCTGATACACGCGGTTAATGCACCGGGTGCTGTGGGCATAGGTGCTTTGGCCGTGGGCGACATTAAATACAAATTGCAAAACGCGCTGCTCGGTTATCTTCTGAGCAGTGAAACCCCGGTATTTCTTGACTTCACCGAAGCCTTCCAGCGAGCCAGACATTTAGTATGAAAATCTATAATCTGTTTCCTCGCCTGGCGGGGTGTTTCAAAGACTGGTCGCCGCATCTGGATCGGGCTGTCGATATGGGGTTTGACTGGATTTTCATTAACCCCCTTCAGCAACCCGGGCAATCGGGCAGCCTGTATTCGATAAGGGATTTCTTCAGTATTAACCCGGATTTTCTTGATCCATCTTCCAGGCTGACACCTGAACAACAGGTGCAAGCGGTTATTGCCTATGGCGAACGGTCTGGTTTGCGCTTTATGGCTGATCTGGTTATCAACCATTGTGCGTATGACTCCCCCCTGCTTCAAACCCATCCCGAATGGTTTGTTAGAAACGGTAAAAGTATCCAGCATCCGTACTGCGATCACGACGGTCAACGGGTGGAATGGACAGACCTGGCTCAATTTGATCATCGCAACAGTTCTGACGCAAAAGGCTTATATGAGTATTGCCTGAAGATTATCCGTTATCTATTGTCACTTGGGTTTTGCGGGTTGCGCTGTGATGCGGCTTATCAAATTCCCGGGGCGGTATGGCAAAGGCTTATGACGGATATTCGCAAGGAATACCCCGATACCGTATTCGTCGCTGAAACTTTAGGGTGTAGCCCTGAACAAACCTGCGAAACCGCCCAGGCTGGTTTTGATTTTATTTTCAATAGCTCAAAATGGTGGGATTTTTCCAGTTCCTGGTTGATGGATCAGCATAAAGCCACCTGCTCTACTGTATCCTCTCTGAGTTTCCCGGAAAGCCATGATACCCCCAGGCTCTTCTCCGAAACCAGCGGAAATATAGACGCACTGCGGCAACGTTATCTTTTCTCCGCATTGTTTTCAGCAGGGGTTATGATGCCTATGGGGTATGAGTTTGGTTTCTCCAGGCCATTGCATGTGGTGAATACCCGACCGGAAGACTGGGAACACACCTCGGTTGATATTACAGGCTTTATTCGTCATATCAACGCGGTAAAATCAGGGAATCCACTGTTTGGTGAGGAAACCCGTACCGAAGTGTTGAAACATCCCAATCCGTCGGTATTGGTACTGGCCAAGAAATCACCGACTACTCAGGGAGAAGCTTTGCTTATACTCAACAAGGATCCGTGGAACTGGCAGCATTTTCACAGCGACAATCTATACGCCTATCTGAATACCAAGACCCCCCTGGTGGATGTATCACCCGATTGGCCGCAGGAGTATCTTCCCACACCATTCGAGTTTGATTTAATGCCCGGTATGGGCCGTATTCTGGTATCACCCGACAAAACCTCCCTGGAGAGAAATAGCCCGGTGTATTCCACCAACAGCCCGTCAATTCAACCCAGTGTTCATTCCCCACTATAAACCTAATTGAATAAGGAGCTACTGCCATGGTCAAGAAAAAATCATCCGAAAAGGATACCCAAGCCAAACCGGTAGCGATCACGCCGCCGGTCACCCATAAACCCGCTGCCTCAACCAGCAAAATGCCGGGTATCGAAAAAGTTTCAGTCAATATGGCCAGTCTGGTTGAGGAAGCCAAGCATTCAGCCAAAACCGCGACGGTCGCCTCGCCTGCTCCGGTCAAGCCGGTTTCTACTCCTGCGACGGTCAACCCGGCCATTCCGGTCACCCCTGTGGTACACGCTAAAACCCAACCGACCACCGCACCGGTCGCCCCGCCTGCTCCGGTCAGTTTGGTGGCGGAAGTCAGCACGTCCAGCGAAACCCCTTCAAGCCCAGTGCTTGAACCGGATATACGACCCGACACGGCAGTGGAAACGGCCATGAAGCCTATGCCTGAAACGGAATCACTTGAGGAAACAATGGACGTTCAAACCCGGTTTGCAGAACCCGAACCGGCGCACCAAATACCCTCCATGTACATTATTCATATAACCCCTGAACTGGCTCCCGTGGCCAAGGTGGGCGGTCTGGCCGATGTGGTTTATGGTTTGGCTAATGAAATGGAAATCAGGGGTAATCATGTCGAAATCATACTGCCCAAATACGATTGCCTGAGGTATGACCATATCTGGGGTTTGTGCCAGACCTATTCCGATTTATGGGTGCCCTGGTATGGTGGTTCCATTCATTGCACAGTATTTTTCGGCTTTGTCCACGGTCGCAAATGCTTTTTCATAGAACCTCATTCAGGAGACAATTTCTTTAACCGGGGCAGCGTGTACGGGTTTCGCGATGATGTTTTGCGCTTCGCATTTTTCTCGCGGGCGGCCATGGAGTTTTTGCTGAAATCCGGTAAAAGCCCGGATATTATTCACTGTCATGACTGGCAAACGGGTTTGGTACCGGTATTTCTGTTCGAAATATACAAATATTTGGGTATGTCCCATCCCAGGGTTTGTTATACCATTCATAACTTCAAGCATCAGGGTGTAACAGGTGGACAAATCCTGCAGGCTACCGGTTTGAACCGTCCTGAATACTATGCCCATAATGATAGGTTACGGGATACCGGTAATCCTCACGCCATCAATTTGATGAAAGGCGGAGTGGTCTATTCCAATTTCGTCACCACAGTATCTCCCCGACATGCCCATGAAGCCAAGGATCAAGGTCAGGGATTTGGCCTTGAACCCACCCTGCACATTCATCAGGTCAAGTTTGGCGGTGTGGTGAATGGTATTGATTACAACGTGTGGAACCCCGAGATTGACGGATATATACCGGTGCAGTATTCGGTCGGTTCTCTGGATGGAAAATATGCCAACAAAAGGGCTTTGCGTGAGCATTTGATGTTGGCCGATAACGAAAAACCCATAGTAGCGTTCGTAGGCAGACTAGACCCGCAGAAAGGTTTGGAATTGCTGCGTCACGCCATTTTCTACACCCTGCAAAACCGTGGTCAGTTTATACTATTGGGTTCCAGTCCGGATAGCCAGATAAATAACTTCTTCTGGGGGTTGAAGCATCAGCTTAATGATAACCCTGATGTGCATATCGAAATTGGTTTTAATGAAGAACTGTCCCATCTCATTTATGCCGGTTCCGACATCATGCTGGTGCCCAGCCGCTTTGAACCTTGTGGTCTCACCCAGTTGATCGCCATGAAATACGGCAGCATCCCGGTAGTTCGGGAAGTGGGCGGTTTGGTGGATACGGTATTCGACAAGGATTTCTCATATAAGCCCCTGCATGAACGCAATGGGTATGTATTCAGGGATTACGACCATTCAGGACTGGAATCGGCATTGGGGCGTGCCCTGAGTTGTTATTATGATTACCCCGAGCATTTCCGTGATCTCATCCAAAATGCCATGAGGTATGATTTTTCCTGGAAAAACCCGGGCCAGGATTATATTAATATCTACGATTTCATCCGGGAGAAATAACCCCATCCGGGGCGACCTTCTGGCCGCCCCGACAACAAGGACACGTTATTGCCTTTTGCTGATGTTGATGTTTGAAATGCCCTGGTCATCACGGAAAGGTGTATAATCACACCTGAGGTAAACCAACATGACCACACTTGACGACAAAGAATACGACCAATACGACGCGCCCTGGAAAACCGCCATAGAAGATTGTTTTGCTGATCTGATGGCCTTGTTCTTTCCTTTGGCGTACGAGC
>JBPCSC010000471.1:0-31394 GCA_051007495.1 Methylococcaceae bacterium
GTTAGCCGGATGTTGAGGCCGCTGATAACGCCAGTTGATGAGTCCGGCCCAACCGGGTAACTCCAGAGCCAGACGATGCAGATATCCGCTCCAGTGATTCGGGGACAGGCCCAGTAATACCAATTCCTGATGCACGGCTTCCACAGACTGGGCCGGTAGAGTAACCGACTGGATTTCCGCATGATCACCAGGCAGCAAGGATGGATCCGCCAGGACATGCTCACGCCAATTAGCGTAAAGCCCAAGATGCCGATCAGGACAGTGCCAGGCCGCGACGCTTTCATCAAGGTGAGAAGCCGCGTAACGAATCAGTTCCGGTCGGATGGCATCCAGCATATCCTCACCGGTCAACTTCAGTAGTAGGGTTCTCAAGGTCAGGCCGGTATTCAATTCCTGCCATAGAGATTCCAGCAAACCACCGGCCTCGGCTTGCATACGCAGATGGATGAGAGGGCGGGCATCCGGTGCGTACGCGCCAAATTCATCCGGGTGGAGCAGATGTTCTACAGGATAGGATGCCAGATCCGTCAAGGCCTCGGGATCCAAAGGGTGATATTCCAGTTGCAAAATCCCTAAACAGGCTTGCCAAAGATTTTGGATGCTGCGGCACTCTTCCCGGGATGCCCCCGGTTGATTTGACCTGCAGGAATTTAGATAGCGGTGGCGGGCCTCGGGGGGGACATCAGGCTGAAACTGATCCAGCACACCTTTTTCTTCAATCTGCCAGGCCAGTTCGCTGGAAGTTAGTGGATCAAGACCATACAGCAGCGCAATAGTGTAGAGATCGCTGCGGCGTATGCAGAGGTCATCGCGTTCCAGCAGAATTTCTTCTGCGGCCAATGAAGGGTGATGGACGAACTCGGCCAGGAGATCACGCAGGAGGATGCGGCCTGTTTGGAAAAAATGACGGAATTGTTGGTCGGGGAGATACCCCCGGATGCCGGTCAGGGCCTGATAACGTGATAAAGCCTCATGAAACGGGAGCCACTGGTAGCCATGCAAAGTATTGTGATGAACAAACATCAGCAACGGAGCCTGGCCCGGTAGCAGGTGATCCAGGTGATCCACCGCTGCACGGATCAAGGCTAAAGCCTCATCATCCGTGCAGGAAACGCTTGATGTGATCCAATCATGCCCGGTATCACTCATGCGAGCGATCACCCCAAGTGTGGCATAACCAGTTGCTCCATCAAATCGACGTGCGCCGGTGCATCATTCAAAGCGGGGATGTAACGGTATTGAGTGCCGCCAGCAGCCATGAATTCTTCCTTGTTGGTGATGGCAATTTCTTCCAGAGTTTCCAGGCAATCCACGGCAAACCCGGGACACACCAGATCAACTTCCTTGATGCCGCGTTCGGGCATGGCCTTGAGCACGTCAATGCAATAGGGTTGTAGCCAGCGGGCCGGTCCAAACCGGGATTGAAAACAAACCTGCCATTCGTGCTCACCCAACTCCAGAGCCTCGGCAAGCAAGCGGGCTGTGGTGATGCACTGATCGTGGTAAGGATCGCCTTGGGAGCGACTGACTTCGGGCAAACCATGAAAAGACATCAGCAAAAATGGCCCGCGCCCCTGTTCACTCCAGAAGGTTTTGACCTGTTGGCTGATGGCTTGAATATAGGCAGGATGCGCGTGGTAGTGATCAATGTAGTGAATTTCCGGAACATGCCGCCAACGCAATAAGGCTTTGGCCATGGCATCGAATACGGCACCGGTGCTGGCCGAGGAGTATTGCGGGTATAGAGGCAAGAGCAAAAAACGACTTACCCCAAGGGTTCGGAGGTGGGCCATTTGCGCGGGAATGGAGCGCGAGCCATAACACATGGCCAGATCAACATGAACCCGATCTCCGTAACGACCCGCCAGGCGTTCCGCCACGGCTTTGGTCAAGTTCTGAGACAAAACCATCAGTGGTGAACCGGATTCTGTCCAGATGGACGCATAAGCATGAGCCGATTTATGCGAACGAAAGGGCAATATGAACAGGTTAAGAATCATCCACCAAACGGGCTTGGGAATTTCAACGACACGGGAATCGGAGAGAAACTCTCCCAGATAGCGTTTGACGGCGGCAGGAGTGGGCGCGTCGGGAGTGCCCAAATTGACCAGCAATATACCCCAGCGATCTTGGGAGGAATGTTCGTTCATGGTGGTTTGATCTTTCAGCGGTTGATGAGATTGAGAAATTCAGAGCGGGTGCTGATGTGCGACCGGAACTGGCCCAGCATGGAGGACGTGGTCATGACCGAGTTTTGTTTCTCCACACCACGCATCATCATGCAGAGATGTTTGGCCTCAATCACCACTGCCACGCCCGCCGGAGCAATGGCTTGGTCAATGGCGGTCGCAATTTGTTTGGTGAGTCGTTCCTGTATTTGTAAACGGCGAGCGAAAATGTCGACAATCCGCGCTACCTTGGACAGGCCAATCACTTTGCCCTGAGGAAGATAGGCCACATGACACTTGCCGAGGAATGGCAACAGATGGTGTTCACACAGGGAATACAGTTCAATGTCCTTGACGATTACCATATCTTCGGTGTCCGCCTCGAATATCGCATTGTTCAGAACTTCATCCAGTGTTTGCTCGTATCCTTGAGTGATAAAACGCATGGCCGCTGCGGCTCTTTTGGGGGTATCCACCAAACCCTCACGGGTAGGATCTTCGCCCACTTGTTTAATCAGTTGTAAATAAATGTCTTCCACGGATTATTCCTGTCTAGTAGGTTGGTTTGAAAGAATAGGCAGTGACGCGCCACCAGGGGATGGTGATTACATCCAGGCACCTGCCATGAGCAGCAGGCCCAGCACACCCATCAGTCCACCCAAGGTTAACCATCCGCCCGTCCCGGCCAGCACAGCACCACTGATGAGCATGGCACTTCCGCTCAAACTGGCTACGGTTTTGCGCTGACCGCGCTTTAGTTCATGACGCAGGTGTACTAGTTCCTGCCCCTCCACCCGTACCGTCAGGCGACCGCGAGCCGTTTGTTCTAATGAGTGATGAACCAGCATGGGAATTTCCGGCCAGTGTGCCGCCCATTCCGGTAGGTGAGTCTGTGCCCGTTTGAGGGCTGCCGTAGCCCCCATTTCTTCTTTGAACCAGCGTTCCAGCACGGGTTTTGCGGTTTGCCACAAATCCAGTTCAGGGTAGAGATCACGGCCCAAACCTTCGATGTTTAGCAAGGTTTTCTGTAATAAAACCAATTGCGGTTGCACCACCATATTGAACCGGCGAGCGACCTGAAACAGCCTGAGCAGCAGATGTCCGTAGGAAATGTCCTTTAGTGGTTTCTCAAATATAGGCTCGCATACGGCTCTGATGGCGGATTCGAATTCTTCCACCCGGGTGTCTAGTGGCACCCACCCGGATTCGATGTGCATTTCAGCCACACGGCGGTAATCGCGGTTAAAAAAAGCCAGAAAGTTTTCAGCGATATAGCGTTTGTCGTCCCGGGAAATGCTGCCCACTATGCCAAAATCAACGGCAATGTAGCGGGCATCGAGTGTCGCAAAAATGTTGCCGGGGTGCATGTCGGCATGGAACAGATTGTCGCGCAGCACCTGGGTGAAGAATATCTCTACACCCCGCTCGGCCAACAGCTTGAGATCAACGCCTTCACGTTTCAATCGGGCCACATCACCAATGGGGATTCCTGATATGCGCTCCATAACCATGATGTTGCGCCGGGTATTTGGCCAGTAAATACGAGGGATATACAGGATTTCCGAATCCTCAAATCGTCGTCTGATCTCGGTGGCATTGGCGGCTTCTCGTACCAGATCAAGCTCATCCAGAATGGTTTTTTCGAATTCTTCCACTACTTCTACCAGGCGTAACCGCCAGGCCTCGGCCCAGTGACGCTGCACCAGACTCGCTACCGCATAAAGCAGGGCGATGTCCTGACGGATGCGTGCCTCAATACCCGGACGTAATACCTTAACCACAACTTCCTCACCATCCGGCAAACAGGCCAAGTGCACCTGAGCGACCGAAGCCGAGGCCAGCGGGGTTTCATCGAAAAAAGGGAATAGCGAGGCTATGGGTTGCCCTAGGGTTTCTTCAATGATTTTCCGGGCTTCCTGGCCAGGAAATGGCGGAACCCGATCTTGCAATTTGACCAGTTCAAGTGCCACATCATCGGGTAATAAATCACGACGAGTGGATAGTGTCTGACCAAATTTAACGAATATAGGACCCAGCTCCTCAAGTGCCATGCGAATTCGGGCACCAAGGGTGTCTGTTGTAGAAGGGCGGGGAAAGCCAGGAATTTTACGCAGGATGAATGGCAAGTGCCTCAAACGGCCTGATTCAAATACGCGATCATCCAGACCGTAATGCACCAGAACCCGATAAATATGCAGCAGACGCCTGATGTTATGGATTTTCATCGCGGGGGGAGCGGTCGTGTTCAGAGGGTGTGGGGTTCGGGAGGGGTGGCATCGGGGGTGAGTTGCCGGAACAAGGTGTGAACGCGCACCTCCAGTTGTTCGGCAGCGACACGGGTTTCGTCGATATCACGATAAAGGGCTTCCACTTCGGCGGAGGCAGGCAGTTCGCGGCTTTCCTCCTGCCAGTATTCCGCCAGATTCTGTTTCAGGTTGGCCGTTACGTAGCCTATCCAGTGCTGACGGGTATCGTTCCGGGAATGAGTTTTGGGCGGTGGAGCATCAATGGCCGGGGATATCAGGCTGAGGGTGGCTGCCACCAAAGCAGGATCGCCGGATAACATGAGACCAACAGATAGAGGATCCATGCGGTAATCACGCCTGAGTCCAAACGCGGCCCAAGCCCCCAAAGTACCACTCAGGCAGACATCGGCAGGTGTGCTGATGTCGTCTGTAAGCTGTATGCCGTCGGTGTGTACGGCCAGGCGGACTGAGCTGCCAAACGGTTTGAGTTGCAGTTCGATGATGCGGCCAGCGAGAGAAATCAGGAGCGCGGGGTTGGCAGGAGCGTGGTGCAGCACCGCATCAAGACCACCGGCGAGGGCGGCTTTCAACATTCCTGAACCCACACCGTTAGGCCCTGACATGACTAAACCTTGTAGCCCCGATGTACCGCAACCACACCCTGAGTGAAGTTGAAATACTCGGTGCGGTCAAAGCCAGCATCCTGCAACATTAGTTTCAAGGCTTCCTGGTTGGGGTGCATGCGTATGGATTCGGCCAGATAACGGTAGCTGTCTTCATCGTTAGCCACCAGTTTGCCTATCAAGGGCAATATCTTGAATGAATACACATCATAGGTTTTGCGGAACGCTTCGCCTTGCACTTCAGAGAATTCAAGAATAATCACGCGACCGCCCGGTTTCAAAACCCGGTGCATGGATTTCAGGGCGTTTTCCTTCTGGGTGACGTTACGCAATCCGAAGGCGATGCACACGCAATCGAATTGGTTATCACGAAACGGCAGGGATTCGGCATCAATCTGGGCATAAAACACTCCTTCTGCCACACCTTCATCCAGAAGACGATCTCGGCCGCGCTTAAGCATCTCGGCGTTGATGTCGGAAAGTACGACAGTGCCGTGTGTGCCAACACGTTGATGAAACAAGCGGGTCATGTCTCCGGTTCCACCGGCCAGATCGAGCACCCGCTCTCCCGGTCGCACATGGCTGAGTTGCAGGGCCAGGCGTTTCCAAACCCGGTGTATGCCCATGGACATCAGGTCGTTCATTAAATCGTATTTGCCGGCAACCGAGTCGAATACGGCCCGAACCAGTTTGGCCTTGTCATCACGGTCTACTTTGCGAAAGCCGAAGTGGGTGGTGTTGTCTGTCATGGTTGTATGAAGTGGGGGTAACAGGCGGAGTGGCGCGTCAGAGAATGTAACGGCTCAGATCTTCATTCTGGGCCAGTTCTCCCAGATGTTCTTCTACATAGTTGGCATTCACTACGACGGTAGCACCGGCTTGATCGGGTGCGTCGTAGGAAATGGTTTCGAGCAGGCGTTCCAAAACCGTGTGCAAACGGCGGGCACCTATGTTTTCGGTGCGTTCGTTGACTTCCCAGCTTATTTCCGCCAATCGCGCAATACCGTCTTCGGCAAACTGAAGGCAGACACCTTCTGTGGCCAGCAGTGCTGAGTATTGCTCGGTCAGAGAGGCATTGGGTTCGGTGAGGATCCGGACGAAATCCTCCACAACCAAGGCATTGAGTTCAACCCGAATGGGGAAACGCCCTTGCATTTCCGGGATGAGGTCTGAGGGTTTGGAAAGATGAAAGGCACCTGAAGCCACGAACAGAATATGGTCGGTTTTCACCATGCCATATTTGGTGCTGACGGTGCAGCCTTCAACCAGTGGCAATAGATCACGCTGTACGCCTTCTCGTGATACGTCGGGTCCACCGTACTCACCACGCTTACAAATTTTGTCTATCTCATCAATAAACACGATGCCGTTTTGTTCTACCGACTCAATCGCACGCAGTTTGATGTCTTCTTCATTCAGCATCTTGGCTGATTCTTGCTCACGCAAAACCTTGAGCGCGTCCTTAACCCTAAGTTTACGAGGGCGGGTGCGGCTGGTGTGGAGATTCTGGAACAAGCCCTGAAGCTGGCTGCTCATTTCCTCCATGCCAGGCGGTGCCATGATTTCCACTCCAATGGGTGCGGTATTGACCTCAATTTCAATTTCCTTGTCGTCCAGTTCGCCGCTTCTGAGTTTCTGGCGAAATTTCTTGCGTGCGACGGATTCCTCTTGTTCTGTTTCACTGTCTTCGTCATTCCAGCCTGAGGATGGCTGCGGTATCAGTACATCCAGCACCCGATCCTCGGCAGAGGATTCGGCACTGCCCTGAACCTTGCTCAATTCGATTTGGCGGGTCATTTTGACGGAGGCATCCACCAGATCACGGATGATGGACTCTACATCTCGTCCTACATAACCGACTTCAGTAAATTTGGTGGCTTCAACCTTGATGAAAGGTGCATTGGCCAAACGGGCCAGACGACGGGCAATTTCAGTTTTGCCTACACCGGTAGGGCCTATCATGAGGATATTTTTGGGGGTGATTTCGTCACGCAGTTCAGAATCTACCTGAGTGCGTCTCCAGCGGTTACGCAGCGCGATGGCCACGGCCCGTTTGGCGGAACACTGTCCTATGATGTGTTTGTCTAGTTCGTTGACGATTTCTCGTGGGGTCATGGGTGTTATGGTCATTCGTTCGGTTCCGTCGGCAAATCCAGTTCTTCAATGACCAGATTCCGGTTGGTGTAGATACAAATATCAGCGGCGATGTGCAGGGATTTTTCCACAATTTCGCGGGCGGATAGTTCGGAGTTTTCCAGAAGGGCACGAGCCGCAGACTGGGCATAAGCACCGCCTGAGCCAATTGCAATCAAGCCTTGCTCAGGCTCCAGCACATCGCCGTTACCCGATATGATGAGTGATGCATGGGCATCGGCAATGGCCAGCATGGCTTCTAGACGTCTAAGCATACGGTCGGTGCGCCAATCTTTGACCATCTCGACAGCGGCCCGGGTTAGATTTCCGCGTTGTTTTTCCAGTTGTCCTTCAAATCGCTCGAAAAGCGTGAAGGCATCGGCTGTGGCTCCGGCAAAACCGGCCAGAACCTTGCCGTGGTACAGTCGGCGTACTTTTCGGGCATTGCCCTTCATGACGGTATGTCCTAATGTGACCTGCCCGTCGCCTCCGATGACGACCTGATTGCCACGCCTGACGGATATGATGGTGGTGCCGTGAAATGTTTCCACAGAGGTGCTCGTTTCGATAAAAGCGCGGATTGTACAACATAGACTTCCGCACTGCTTGCTGATCGTAGGGATGACCACATACGTGGTAATTGCCGAAATTGGGGAGTCCGGCAATAATCCGGACACCTAACCGGCTGTCGCCGCTCGGTGACAGACATCACGCAAACCCGAACACTCGACTTCCTCCATGACCCACATCACCTTAGTAGAGGACGAACCCGCCCTGCGCGAGGAACTGGCTGCCTTTTTAAGCGGTCGTGGACATGATGTCTTGCAGGCTGGATGCCTGGAAGATTTCTGGCCTCTGGTTCCAAACACGGCAATCGCCATCATCGACATCATGCTGCCGGACGGCAACGGATTTGACGCAGCAGCCAAGCTCAAATCACACAACACCCAGTCTGGCATCATCATGTTGACTGCCCGGGGTGCATTACACGACAAGCTACAAGGATATGACAGCGGGGCGGATCATTACCTGGTCAAGCCGGTTCGTCTGCTGGAATTAGGGGCAATCATCGACGCTTTGAAGCGGCGGGTGTGTTCGGGGTGGCGACTCGATACCCGTGTATGGAGGCTGATCAGTCCGGCCGGAGACGAAATCACGCTGGGAGAAATGGAGTTGAAGCTGTTCGAGATGTTGTCTTCATCTTCTGGTACGGTAGTCACCCGCCAAGAATTGATTGAGGCGTTGGGCATGAAATGGGTTGATTATGACTTGCGTCGTCTGGATACCCATATCTGCCGCTTTCGTCAGCGTTGGCAGAATATCTCCGGGGAGGTGCTGCCTCTCAAGACGGTTCACCGCAAGGGCTATAGTTTTGGTGAAAACATCAATCTGATTTGAACCGGTGAACGGATTGCTCCGGCCTAATAGCGTGGCATGTCAGGATCAACACTACGCGCCCAGGCTTCTACTCCGCCAGACAAATTCATAAGCTGCGAGAAGTCGCACGATGCGAGGTAGTTAGCCACCCGCAGACTGCGTATCCCATGATGGCAAATCACCACAATGGCTTGATCAGCATCCAGTTCAGTTATGCGCGAGGGAAGCTGATCCATGGGAATGTGTACGCTGCCCATGATGTGGCAGTACTCAAACTCGTGCGCTTCTCTGACATCCAGAAGCAATGGAGGTGGGTTGCTTTCTTCCAGCAGGTGCCGCAGTTCTTTAGGTGTTATTTCACGTAGGCTCATAGGATCGTCACCGTGTTTTGATATGACATAGTTATTCGACATCGTTTATCATCCGCCCTCCCCTTCCGTAGTCGTCTCGCCAGTCCCCATGCAATCCGTATCTACAACCGATAGTCAGCCTGCGCGATTTTTTGCGAAAACCATCAGGGCGGGTGTGTTTTTGTGCGCCGTATGCTCGGGATCGGTTTGGGCTTTGTCATCTTCCGTGCCCACACAGGATACCTTGACTGCGGCCCTCGCGCCCAGTGATTCTCCCGCACGTACCGAAACCGGTTTTCTTTCTTCCCGCCTCGTCAATGCCGCCTTTGCCGCAGGTGCGGGGTTGATGCTTCTGGTTGTGGTCAGGCTCATACGCAGCAACCGCAGTCTACGAGAGGAACGAAACCGCGCTACGGCCCGGGCAACCCAGTTAGCGACCGTGCTCGACAACCTGGGCAGTTATGTTTACTTCAAGGACAAAAACTATCGCTATCAGTACGGCAACCGCAGGGTGTGCGAGTTATTTGGTCTTTCGCCCGAGTTTCTTGCAGGCAAAGATGATACGGATTTATTCGGATCGGCTCATTTTGATGAAACGCGAAAAATCGACAGTCTGGTTATTGAACACGGTGAAACTCAGGAAACGGTTGAAACACACGTCATCAAAGCCGATGGGTCGCAGCATGATTACCTGTCGATCAAGTCACCTGTGCGGGATGAGTCTGGGCTAATAGTCGGCTTATGTGGCGTTTCCACCGATATGAGCACCCACCGGGCACTGGCTCAAAGGGTAGAGCAATGGGAGCAGCGATTCAGCAAAATGACCTCCCACTTGCCGTGCGTCATTTTTCAGGTGGAATTTGAGCCTAACGGCCAGATAAAACGGGTATTTTTTGTTAGCGAGAATATAAAACCCTTGACCGGACTGTCGCCGGACGACTTTGACACCCATCTGGATTTGGCCCTGGAATTAGCGCACCCTGAAGACCGACAAACCTTGATTGGTGCCGTGAAGGCTTCAGTGCAAACACTGAAGCCTTGGGTGCAAGAGTTCAGAATTTGCCACCCGGAGGAAGGCGTGCGCTGGTTGCAGGGCAGTTTCCTCCTGGAGCGATCAGACCCAAGCGTCGTGATGGCTTTTGGGTTTATCAAGGACATCACGCATCAGAGGGCGGAACAGGATGTCGCGCTGGATGTTCAGCGTAGGCTCAACACAGTAGCGTTCAGGGTTCCTGGTGCCATTTTTCAATTGGATCGCTGGCCCGACGGGCAGCTTGCCATGCCTTATGTCAGCGATGGATTGGCCAATATTATGTCCGGTTTGCTGCCGGATCAGGTTAAGGATGACGCTTCAGGCTTTTTCAATCGCTGCCACCCTGAAGACCTACCCTGGCTCAGGCAGTCTTTGGATCACGCACTGGATTTACTGCTGCCCTGGTTTCATGAGTTCCGCATACTCTGCCCTGAAGGCGAGGTGCGTTGGTTGAGAGGCAGTGCCACCCCGGAGGCGCAAAGCAATGGCGGGGTGACGGCCTACGGTTTTCTCACCGACATCACAGAACAACAACTGGCTCAACACGCCGTTGATGAGTTGCAGGAGCGGATCAGCAAGATTTCCTCACGCTTGCCCGGCATTATTTTTCAACTGGAATCCTATCCCGATGGCCATACCCTGATGCCTTATGCCAGTTTCGGTTCTGAGGGTTTTTTTGGTGCTACGGAAGCCGAATTGCGGAGTATTCCTGATTCTGCCTTTGCGTTGGTGCATCCAGAAGATAAGGGTGAGTTGCTGACCTCATTGCACCGTTCTGGCATCACGCTGCAACCCTGGGTGATGCACTTTCGGGTGTTATGGCCTAACAGTACTACGCGCTGGCTGCGGATCAACGCCACACCCAATTTGACGGAGGAAGGATGCACCCTCTGGCATGGTTACGCCTGTGATGTCACCGAAGAGCGTATGGTGGAAGAACGCCTGCGTGAGCGTGAGGACACATTGAAAAGCCTGTATCAGTTATCACCACTCGGAATAGCCCTGACTAACATGGCCGGGCAGTTTCTGGATTTTAATCCGGCTTTTTTGAAGCTGTTTGGTTATGAGGGGGAAGAACTTAAATCCCTGGATTACTGGGATGTCACGCCCCGAGAGTACGAACAACAGGAAATCCTGCAATTGGAATCCATAGCCCGTTCGGGGGCTTATGGGCCTTACGAAAAAGAGTACATACGCAAGGATGGTAGCCGGGTTCCGGTACGGCTCAACGGGGTAATCATCAAGAGTCGTGATGGTGAAGGCTATTTGTGGTCGATTATCGAAGACATGACCGAATCTCGTGCTTTTTTGGATGAGCTTAAACGCTCGAATGCCGAACTGGAGCAGTTTGCCTACGCGGTATCACACGATATGCGCCAGCCATTGCGGATGGTTAGCAGTTACCTTCAAATCATAGATCGAACCTTGGGTGAGCAGATTGATGACGAGACACGCTCTTACATGGGGTTTGCAATCGACGGAGCCAAACGCATGGAGCAGATGATTCTGTCTTTGCTGGAGTATTCGCGTGTCGGTCGCATGACCGATGCGATGGATGTTTTGGATAGCCAGAAGCCGCTGGATGAGGCTCTGGCTTATCTAAAGCCCGATATTGAAGCCACGGGGGGCGTGTTAGAAATCAAAGGAACCTGGCCCAGCATCCGGGCGAGTCATGATGAAATGACTCGATTATTCCAAAATCTGATTGGCAACGCGCTCAAATACCACCCGGAAAATGTACTGCCATACGTGGTGGTAGAGGCCTGTATCAAAAGCCCCGATGGATTCCGGGTTGAAATTCGTGATAACGGAATAGGGATTGATCCTGGCCAGGTGGATAGGCTCTTCCAGATTTTTTCGCGCCTTCAGTCCAGAGTGCGTTACGAAGGCGTGGGTGTGGGACTGGCCTTGTGCAGAAAGATAGTCGAGCATCACCATGGCGTTATTGGCGTGACCTCCGAAGGGGAAGGCAAGGGCAGTGTGTTCTGGTTTGAAATACCTGTAGTTCATGAGACGGGGGAATGCCCGTGAACGCCATACCCAAGCCCAGCCAGTTATCGCCCATACAGGTTTCTGCGTTCAAGATCGGTCAGCCTGTGCCATGGGATATTTATGATGCCAAAGGTTCCTTGCTGCTCCGTAAGGGCTTTACCATTGCCGATGCCCGTCAATTGGATGTGTTTGCGGGTCGGGATTTATTCATAGAGAAAGCAGACAAGGCACAGGGTTTGCGGCTAGCCATGGCCAATGCCTCGGTGGTGAGTATATTGGGGGAGGCAGCCTCCGCGCTTAGGAGTCTGCACCAGAACATCATCCGAGGCCTGAAGTCGGATCAAACACAGGATAAAACCTTTGAAATCGCCAATACCTTGGCGATGGCCATTAGTGTGAATACCGATATTTGCCTGGCCAATATTTTCTACAACAAGTTTGGGCACGATGATTATCCGCTCCATCACAGCCTGGATACCGCAATACTGTCGATATTAATGGCTCAAGCCATGGAAAAACCCGAGGAAGAAATCGAGTTAATCGCAGCTTCGGCGTTGACCATGAATGTTGGAATGCTGACTTTGCAGGAGCAACTGCTGAAGCGTTCCGACAAACTGACCGCCACCGAAAAAACCAAAATCCATCAGCATCCTGAAGGCAGCGTAGACCTGCTACGCAAAGCGGGTATCAGCGATGAAAACTGGCTGAACTGTGTGCGTGATCATCATGAAAAAATTGATGGTTCCGGTTACCCCAGCGGTTTGACAGGAGCCGACATTCCAGAGTGTGCCCAGATCGTGTCACTGGCAGATCGTTACTCCGCGTGTTTATCTCCGAGGCGTTATCGCCCGGGAATGTTGGCCACCGAGGTGATGCGCGGTTTGTTTATAGAACAAGCCAGCACCATTGATGTCATGCTGGCGGGTCAACTGGTCAAAGTTTTAGGGGTGTATCCACCCGGCAGTTTTGTGCGTTTGCAAAACGGAGAAATCGCCGTGGTCGTTCGGCGCGGCAAAATGGGCACCACGCCTCTGGTCATCTCCTTCATAGCACCCAGAGGCGGGCCTATGGCCCATCTGGTCAAGCGGGATACCCGGGAAAAAACTTTTGCGGTGCGCGGCGGTGTTCGCCTGGAGCAGAAAGACGTGCCGCACACCATGGCCGAGTTATGGGGCAAGCAGGCCGAGGCAGAATGAGCATTAAACCATGATAAATGTCCGGCGGGCCGCTTATCTGGCGGGATTTGCCCTGTTGTTGGTCGTGGCTCCAGCGGGGTTTCAGGTGAGTCGGTTGGCCGCCGCCTTGCCTGTGCTGGATGGCGAAACGGTTTTATCGGGGCTAGAAACGAAGGCTGAAGTCCGCTTCGATCATCAGGCCATACCCACCATCACGGCGGGATCGGCTATTGATGCGTACCGGGTTATGGGTTTTTTGCATGCCCGAGAACGTCTGTTCCAGATGGATCTGATGCGGCGCAAGACGGCCGGCCGCCTGGCTGAGATATTCGGAAGCCGGGCGGTGGCCTGGGATAAGGGGCAGCGGGTCTATCCTTTTGAGTCAGTGGCCCGTGCCGTGGTTGCCGGGTTGCCTGCCCGACACCGTCAGATCCTCGAAGCCTATAGCCAGGGTGTCAATTCAGTGCTGGAACATGCTACCGAGTTGGGCCTGGAATTCAGAGTCCTGCGCTACAAGCCGGAACCCTGGCGACCTGAAGACACCCTATTGGTGGCACTGGGTATGTTTCAAACCCTCAACGGATATGAAAATGATGAACGCATGCTGACCCTCTTAACCCGTACCTTACCGGCCGAAGTTACCGCATTTCTGACACCAGACACCGACGCCGACGCCGTTCCGCTAATCGGCGGGGTGGAATCCCATCATCCACCGCAACCCGTACCGCGTGCTTTTATGGCTTCAGGTTTGGCTGATCAGAAGACAGCCAGTCAGGCCGTAGGCCTGGAACCACCGGCCATAGGCTCCAACAACTGGGCGGTGGCCGGTTCCAGAACAAAAGACGGTCGCGCCCTGATTGCCAATGATATGCACCTGCCGTTGCAGGTTCCCGGTATCTGGTATCGCGCCGTAGTGCAATACCAGGACAAGTGGCTGGCGGGCGTGACCTTGCCAGGCGTACCTTTGGTGGTGGTGGGCAGCAATGGCCATGTGGCTTGGGGGTTCACCAATGTGGATGCCGATCTGCTCGACCTCGTACAAATTGAAACCGACGAGAATCATCCCGACCAATACCGCACACCACAAGGGTTAGAATCCTGGGCCACACGAGAAGAATTGATCCGGGTCAAGGACGCAGAACCAGAACGAATCAGTGTGCGGGATACACGCTATGGGCCGATTTCCCCAGAGCCATTGATGGGTCATGCTGTGGCTTTGCACTGGACGGCCTTGCAGCCTGAAGCCGTCAATTTCGCCATGCTGGATTTGGATGCGACGGATACGCTGGAAACCGCCATGGCCTTGTTCAACCGGGCTGGTGCTCCCCCACAAAACGTAGTATTGGCGGATGATCGGGGCCGCATCGGGTGGACATACACGGGGTTTTTCCCGGTACGATCAGGCTTTGACGGCAGGGTAAGCGTTCCCTGGCATCAACTTGGGACGGGTTGGCAGGGGTACATTCCGCCGGATGAATTGCCCAGGTTAATCAATCCACCCGAGGGTTATCTGGCGACCGCCAATAACCGTACGCTGGGTAAGGGCTATCCGCACCTAATTTCCCATGCCTTTTCTCATAGTTACCGAGCGAAACGGATCAGCACAATGCTGGCCAGTCAAACCCAGGTGACGGAAACCGACATGCTGAACCTGCAACTGGATACCCGCAGTGAATTTTATGAGTATTACCGGGAACTGGCCCAAACGACGGTCAGGGCGGATGTTCCGGTGCTGGTCGATGTGATGCAGGCGATCTCGCTCTGGAATGGGCGCATGGATGCCGACAGCAAAGGCATAGGGCTATTGATCGCGTGGCGCAAAATTTTGGCAGAACAGTTATTCGGGCCGTTGGTCGCCCCTTGCAAGGCCGTGTCGGACACGTTTGTTTATTCCTGGCGGGAACAGGAAACCCCGCTGAGGGCTTTGATTGAAGCGCAGATTCCGCCACCCGGTTATGGCAATGACTGGAGCCGGTTCATACGCGACACCTTGATGGAAGCGGCCAGATCACTGCCGGTTTCCACCCCGCAAGCACCAGTGGCAGCGCTCACCTGGGCGGATGCCAACCCCATCAAAATCAGCCATCCGTTTACTGTCTCGATGCCGTTTCTGGCTCCCGTGCTGGATATGAATACCCGTATGGCCGCAGGCTGCAATACCTTTTGCGTTAAGGTGTTGAACGATCATCACGGAGCCAGCGAACGCCTGGTGATATCGCCCAATCATCCCGACGACGGCATATTGCAAATGCCGGGGGGGCAATCCGGTCATCCTTTGTCCCCACACTACCGCGACCAGAACCCCGATTGGTTGGCGGGCAATCCCTCCCCTTTTCTGCCTCAATCACCCGAACACACCCTGCATCTGCATCCTTGATCCTGGCTTACCGCCCCAGCGTACCTCGCGCATCCAGTTGTCGGCTTGAGGCGACTTTGCCGCTCAGGTTAGGGTTGGTACTGGCACCATCCAGCAGGGCGGATCGGAGTATTCCGGGGGCAGGCACCAGGCCTGTGAGCGGATCCCGTTTGCTGGCGGCATAAAGCGCGATGATGCCGGTGACATGCGGGGCCGCCATGGAGGTTCCATTCATGGTGTCATATTGCCCAGGGGGGACAGTGGAGAATACGGCAGTACCTGGGGCGGCTATATCCACAGAGTTGACGCCGTAGTCGGAAAACGAAGACAGAGTTCCCAGGCTATTCATGGAGGCCACCGCGATGATGCAGTCAAAATCCCGAAGCGATGAATTAGTGCAGGAATAATTCGCTGGATAATACGCCGAAGTGTCGTTGTTGGTGCCTGAGTTGCCACTGGCGGTGACGAACAAAATACCGGCATCGCCGGCCCGATTGATGGCGGCTTCAAGCGCAGTGGAATACCCTCCACCGCCCCATGAGTTGTTAGTGGCCACGATATTAAGGCCGTGACGTTTTTTTAAGTCTGTGAAGTAGTCAATACACTCAATGGCACTGAGCGTGGAGCTTTGCCCTTCGCCAATCTTGCAAGGAATCAGCGTGACCTGCCAGTTGATACCGGCTATGCCGATCCGGTTGCCTCCGCGTGCACCGATGATGCCGGCTACATGAGTTCCGTGCCGATCCAGTGTGCCGGAAAGGCCGCCGTCATACACCGTATTGTCACCATGAAACATATCCCAACCGTGGGTATCGTCTATGTATCCGTTGCCGTCGTTGTCCAGACCATCTACCGGATCGTAAGGGTTAGTCCAGATATTAGGCGCGAGGTCGGGGTGATCAATTTGCACCCCTTCGTCGATAATCCCAATCACAATATCGCTGGATCCGGTGTTGCCCTGCATCCAGCTATTGCTGACCTGGATTCCGTACAGGCTGGCGGGGCTGGAATCGTTACCGTAAAGATTCCACATCCATCCGGCCGTGACATATTCGTCGTTGGCCAAGGCGGCAAAGCGGTTGATCCAGTCAGGTTCTGCGTACTCCACCTTGGGGTTGCGATTGAGTTGGGCCAGGATGCGGGTCATGTTTCCGCCTTCGGGAATGTGCAAACGCTCCAGAGCGCCAAGTCCGAATTCCAGCCGTGGGCGTTTAGCCTGCCTGGATAATGAGAGCGTGTGGCGGCGGCGGATGGTTTGGCGTTGTTGGGCGCTTACCCCTGGTTTGTATTGCACCAAAACCTGATTGGCGTGTTCTGGTGTTGGGGGGAAGGGGCCTGGGTCGGCGGCAATCGGTGGTGTGCTGACCAGGCCGAGCAAGGTGGCAAGCCATAGGGCGGTTTGTGTGTTCATGGCTAAAACTCTGCGGTAATTAAGGCCGTAACGCTATTTGGCTCAAGCCGCTTAAAATGGTGGGATTCCAGTTTTTGATGGCCCAGTTCAGGATTGTTTCAGGAAGTTCCTGCTGCAAATCGGTAGGTGGCTGTTGCTTTAACAGACCTAAAAGCTGAATGAGCAAACGGGATGGCTGGCGGACGCAAGCCTCTGGCGCGTGCGTTTGTTTGCTGAGTTTCTGGTGCTGTCCATCGACCAGCACCGGGATGTGGGCGTGTACTGGGTGTGCAAGCTGCAGGACAGAGCGGAGGTAGGTTTGTTCTGCTGTGACCTCCAGCAGATCAATCCCCCTTAGAACGTGGGTAATGCCTTGCTGGGCATCATCCATAACAGTAGCCAGATGATAAGCAAAAACCTTATCGCGGCGGTAAATGATGAAATCGCCACGGCTTAGATCCAGGCGGATTGTCCTTGGTCCCTGCAAGGCGTCCTCAATGAGCCAGGCAGTGTCCGTTACCCTGACTCGAATGGCGTGGGGGGCCTGAAGGCCTGAGCGAATGGTGCGGCAAGTCCCTGGATAGATCATGTGTTGGGCCAAATCCTTCCGACTGCACACACAGGGGTAGGCCAGGCCGGTTTCAAGCAGGTGGTCTAATGCGGCCTGGTAGGCATCCATGCGGTGACTTTGATACAAAACTGACCCGTCCCAGTGCAGATGCAGTGCATCCAGACTATGCAGGATTCGATCGGCCATTTCACTGCGAGAGCGCAGAGGATCCAGATCATCAATCCGTACAAACCAAAATCCACCGGCGGAACGAGCGTCCAGGTAACTGGCCAAGGCCGTAAAAAGTGAACCTGGATGCAATGGGCCGGTGGGTGAGGGGGCAAACCGGCCTTTGTACTGACGTGACCCGTGGCGGATGGGAGGGGTGGCTGGGGCGGAAGGGGGGTGGTTCAAGTGAACAATGGGCGCATTAGCCGTTTTGCCGTTCCCGAAGCTCGTCGAGGGTTTTGCAGTCTATGCACTGTGTGGCTGTGGGTCGGGCTTCAAGTCGTCGTAAGCCGATGTCTATCCCGCAGGTTTCACAAAAGCCATAGTCACCTCGCTCCAGGCTGGTCAAGGACTCTTCTATTTTCTTGATCAGTTTGCGTTCCCTGTCGCGGGTTCTCAGTTCCAGGCTGAACTCCGATTCTTGAGTGGCCCGATCGTTGGGATCAGGAAAATTGGCCGCCTCGTCCTGCATATGGGTGACGGTGCGGTCGACCTCACTCATGAGTTCTTTTTTCCAGCTCATCAGTATCTTGCGGAAGTGCTCGACCTGAGGCTCATTCATGTATTCCTCACCTTCAGCCGGTTGATACGGCGTGTAGGTAAAGGGCGTGGCGTGAACAGCAGATTTTTTTGCAGTGGGCATCCATCAACTCCTAACCGGTTTCAAAAAGCCGGGTATTATTAGCAAAATTGTTACGGATGGGCAATGATGCGGGAGTGGGTTATCCGCTGCGTCTCCGGGGTGGTGTATTGAGGCTGTACCTCACTATAATGCCGAGCTTTTCGAATCAACGAGATCATATCCAACGTCGGAGGCGTTTCTAAACGATGCATGCATTTTCCAGGAATTTGGCACTAAGCTTGTTGCTGTTGGGCTTGTCGGGGAGCATCTCGGCCAATGAAGGTGGAGGAGGAGGCGAAGAGACCGGTGTTTCCTACCTCCCGCTAGAACCGATTACGGTTAATCTTGAAGGGCGCAGGCATTACCTGAAGGTGGATGTGCAAGTTCTGATGGATTCCAAGGCTAACGCTGAGAAGGTCAAAATTCACATTCCGGCGATACGACACATGCTGATCATGATGCTGTCGAATCGCAATGCAGAGGAGATCGCGACCATCGAGGAGCGGGAATCCATCAGAAAGCAAGCTTCAGAATCCACTGAAAAACTGCTGGAAGAGTGGGATCTCGACAAAGGGTACGAAGATGTGTTTTTTACTGACTTTCTGATCCAGTAGACAACTTCTTTTGTAGCTGACGCTCTTCGTAAGCGTGTAACTGTTCCGGAGTGGCCACAGTTTGGTAAAGGGATTTCCACTCGCTGTAGGGCATGCCGTAAATACGGGCCTGAGCCTCAGGGTAGTCGATCTCCACTCCATGCTCCTGGGCTTCCGCACTGTACCATTTGGCCAGGCAGTTACGGCAAAAATCAGCCACTAACATAAGTTCAATGTTCTGAACTTCCTTGTGGCTGTCCAAATGGTTGAGCAGCCTTCTAAACGTGGCGGCTTCGATTTCGATTCGTGTTGTATTATTCATGGTGATTTTCAGCGGTTGTTAATAGATGAAACGGAAGCATATCATCCTCTCGCTGATCAAAACCTTGTTCCAGCCTAAACTCAGTGGGTTTATAGTTCATGCACATTCGCACTTCGGCTCTTGACCGCATCACCACGCTGTCTGATCCGGCCCGGTATCTGGAATCGCTGGCTCGCAAAGATGAACGGCGCATCGGCAATGAAGCTTCCGCCAACCCCAACCTGACCGAACCGCACTCGACAGGGGGTTCTGATTCTCGAGGCACTGCATCCACTGCGACGATCACTCAGGTCGTCAGCAATCAGGCTCAAAAAGCACTGAACGTTTATGGCCATCTGCAAAAATCCTTAACTTCTGAAGATCAACTGGCCTACGGTTCTATGGCTGGCGTTGATTATTACGCTTGAACATTTCTCTCCATGAAACTTCTATTCGATTTTTTCCCCATCCTGCTGTTTTTTGCCGCGTACAAGCTGTACGGAATTTATGCCGCGACGATCACGGCTATTGTAGCGGCAGTAGCCCAGGTGGTTTTATTCTGGCTAAAGCACCGGCGTTTCGAGACCACACATCTGGTGTCGCTGGTCATCATCACCGTATTCGGTGGGGCTACTTTGTTTTTACAGGATGAGTTGTTTATCAAATGGAAACCCACCGTAGTGAACGCTTTGTTTGCGATTGCATTCCTGGCCAGTCAATGGATAGGCCGCAAGCCTCTTATAGAGCGCATGATGGGTGCGCAGATCACTGCACCGGTTGAAGTATGGCGAAAGCTGAACCTGGCCTGGGTGGTGTTTTTTCTGTTGCTCGGCACCATCAATCTGTTTGTCGTATACAATTTTGATACGGATACGTGGGTCAACTTCAAGCTGTTTGGGCTTCTGGGACTGACCTTGTTATTCGTGCTGGCCCAGTCCGTCTATCTGTTCCGTTACCTGCCCCAAGCAGAAATTGAGGAATAATCGCCATGTATTATGTAATCGAAGGGGCTGATGTCCCTAATAGCCTGCCTTTGCGAATGGCGGCAAGACCGGCACACCTTAAGCGTCTGGAAGCACTACACGCTGAAGGGCGTTTGCTGCTAGCCGGGCCTTTTCCGGCAATAGACAGTGAGAGTCCGGGTGAAGCCGGATTTGCAGGTAGCCTGATCATCGCCCGTTTCGACAGCCTGGCAGAGGCCACAGATTGGGCTCACGCCGATCCGTACCAACTCGGGGGCGTTTATTCCCAAGTGTCAATCAAACCTTTTAAGCAGGTATTTCCCCACAATGACTGAACGAACTGAAAAAATCCGGAGTTGCCTGGAACAATCCCTGGCCCCTACTCTGCTGGAAATCATTGATGACAGCAAATCACACGAAGGCCACGCCGGACAAAAACAAACCGGAGGTGGGCACTTTTCCTTGACCGTCGTCAGCGCGGCTTTTACGGGCAAATCTTCCGTACAACGACATCAAATGATTTACCGGGCACTCGGCCCGTTAATGCAAACCGACATCCATGCCCTGAGTATTCGGGCCATGGATCCTCTCGAACAACACCCTTAAACCTCAACCCTCAGGAAAATCCAATCCATGAACTTTAATAAACTGACCGCTTCCCTTCTGTGTGCAGTAGCACTCTCCGCCTGCCAGCAGGGAGGCCAAAAAAACGCTCACGGTACTTCGCCCGCTGAAACCAAGCTGGATCCGGGCAGTGTGGTAGCGTTCATCAACGGAACACCCATCAGCAAAACAGCGGTCGAAATACTTAACGCAGAAGTGGCGCAACGTCGGGGCGGGGCCAAAATTGCTGAAGACAAGATCATCGACGAACTGATCAAGCGAGAAGTTTTAAGACAAGATGCGATCGCCCTGCATCTGGATCAGCAAGCCGAACATTCCGCCCGCATTGATAACGCTCTGCGTATGGTCATGTCACAGATCGCGGCCGAAAGCTTCATGGAGTCTGCCCCGATAACCGATGCCGACATCCAGGCCGCGTACGACCAGCAAATTACTGCCAACAAACAAAGCGAATACAAGGCCAGTCACATTTTGGTCGAGACAGAAAAACAGGCCCGCGACCTGATCGGCAAATTGCAGAAAGGCGGAAAGTTTGCTGATCTTGCCAAAAAGAATTCCAAGGATCCGGGTTCTAAAAACAACGGAGGAGATTTAGGCTGGTTTAGCCCACAGCAGATGGTCGCGCCGTTCTCTGCGGCAGTAACGGCACTGGCCAACGGTGAGTTTTCACAAGAACCTGTGAAAACCCAATTCGGATGGCACGTCATTATGCGTGAAGATTCCAGAGATCAAACGCCTCCTCCGCTGGATGCCGTTAAAGATCAACTTCGCTCCATGCTAAAAGCACAGCGTCTGCAACAGCACATTGCGGATCTAATGGCCAAGGCCAAAATTGAACGCACCCAAACGGCGACTGAACCGAAACCTTCAGAACCCGCAGCAGAGGAACCGTCTCAGCCTAAAGCGGTTGAGTAAATCCGGGTTTCTTTTCCAGCAGGAAAACCCAGGTAAAACGCGGGCTACAAGCCCGCGTTTTCGTGTCTACCAGTAGTACAGCGGAGTAATGCGTGAATCTGCGAAAGCTAGTCGGTCAGACTGCCATTTATGGTTTGAGCAGCATCATGGGCCGGGTTCTCAACTATCTGCTGACCCCTCTTTATACCTACACCTTCTCCACCGGCGAATACGGCGTACTTTCAGAGTTCTATGCCTATGCAGGGTTTATCTCAATCGTTCTGGTTATGGGCCTTGAGACCGGCTTTTTTCGCTATCACGCCCGTGAAGGGTATTCCGGCAATCAGGTATATGCCACCGCTGTGGGTACTCTGTTTATCGTCTGTGTGGCATTTGTAGGCAGTATCGTCGTATGGCAGCAACCACTGGCACTCTGGATACACCATGAAACACATACGGAATACCTGGTTTGGTTTGCTTTGATTTTGACTTTGGATACGCTGACCGCCCTGCCTCTGGCTCGACTCAGGGCGCAGAATCGGGCTTGGCGTTTCGCGGTCATCAAACTGCTTGAAATAGCTACGGGTTTGCTGCTTAACCTGTATTTTCTGCTGTATCTGCCCAATCATCCGCTTACCTGGACTGAGGCATCACTTTCACTGGCATACGACCCCGCTGTGGGAGTGGGTTATATTTTTCTGGCCAATCTTGTCGCTAGTTTATTCAGGACGCTCATCCTTCTGCCAGAATTCAGGATTTCCATCAAAGAAATACAGACGAGGGTTTTGGTCGCACTGTTACGTTATTCGCTACCCATGATCGTGATCGGTGCCGCCGGTATGGTGAATGAAATGCTGGATCGAGCCATACTCAAATACCTGCTGCCGTATGATTCTGCGACTAACCTGCAACAACTGGGTATTTATGCCGCCTGTTACAAATTGGCCATGCTGATGACCTTGTTCGTTCAAGCGTTTCGGTACGCTGGAGAGCCGTTTTTCTTTGCTCAGGCACGAAGAACCGATGCGCCAATCCTGTACGCCCGGGTGATGCGTTATTTCGTCTTGTTCGGGATATTCATTTTTCTTGTCGTTACCCTATACCTGGATGGGTTCCAATACTTTATAGGTGAATCGTACCGGCAGGGTTTGAGCGTAGTGCCCGTGTTGCTGATCGCCAATTTGCTGCTGGGTATCCATGTTAATTTGTCGGTGTGGTACAAACTCACAGACAAAACCTTTATGGGTGCCTGGGTAGCCGTGTTGGGTGCAATGATCACCATAGTATTAAATATCGAATTGATACCGATATGGGGGTATCAGGGTTCTGCCTGGGCAACCCTTATTTGTTATGCCGTGATGGTATTGATCTCCGGGTGGTTGAGTCGTCGGTATTATCCAGTGCCGTATCCGGTTGGGGCGATTCTGGCCTATTTTGGCCTGGGGTTGGGTTTGTTCTGCATCAATAGTTTGCCGGCCTATAAACACGCCCTGCCCTTCTGGGGAGGCAGTGTGTTGTTGCTGGGTTTTCTGGCTACTGTGGCAATGTTTGAAATAAAACCTATACGGCGCGTATTGCTCCGCTTTTGAAGGTACTCGTTTCGCCGTTATGATCCGCTATATCGTTCGCCGTACGCTTTATGCCTTGCCCTTGTTGCTGGGTATTAACCTGCTCACCTTCGTTTTGTTTTTCATGATTAACACCCCGGACGACATGGCGCGTATGCACCTTGGACAGAAATACGTGACCGCAGAAGCCACTCAAAAGTGGAAACATGAACGAGGCTATGATTTGCCGTTGTTTGTGAATGACCAGGCGGAAGGAGCAAACCTGTGGACACAAACCATTTTTTTCCAGAAGTCCTTAGGTTTGTTTGTATTGGATTTAGGCCATTCAGACGACGGACGCGATATTGCGGCCGACATCCGCCAGCGCATGGGTCCTTCTCTGGCTTTGGCCGTTCCGGCCTTGATGCTGGGCTTGTGGACGCATGTCAGCCTGGCTTTATTGCTGGTGTTTTTTCGGCTGACTTATATTGAGCCTGTCGGATTGGCCGTGTGTGTGGTGCTGATGTCGGTTTCATCTTTGTTCTACATCATTACCGGCCAGTTTGTGGGGGGCAGACTCATGCAACTCGTACCCATATCAGGCTATGAAGATGGAATGGCTGCGTTCCGGTTTTTGTTGCTGCCGGTGTTAATTAGCATCGTGAGTGGCACAGGTTCTGGTGTACGTTGGTATCGCACCCTATTTTTGGAAGAAATCAGCGCGGATTACGTGAGAACGGCCCGAGCCAAGGGCTTGTCCGAGTCCGCCGTGTTATTTCGTCATGTGCTGGGCAACACACTGATACCCATATTGACGGGCGTAGTGGTGGTATTGCCTCTGTTATTCACCGGCAGTCTGCTCAGCGAATCGTTTTTCGCCATACCCGGATTGGGCAGTTACACCCTGGATGCCATTAACCAACAGGATTTTGCCATCGTGCGGGTGATGGTGTTTTTGGGTTCAGCTTTGTACATATTGGGGTTATTGCTGACCGATATTTCCTACACCCTGGTTGATCCCAGGGTGCGCCTGAACTGAGGCCATCATGCCTGTGTTGTTGTGGACTGATGGATTGTTCCTGTTGGTTTTGCTGGCAATGGGAGGGTTTTTGGCGTACGTCCGCCGGAGTGAGCATTTCATCAGGCCTTGGCACAGCACAATAACTAGCCGCAGTGCTCGCGTCTCGTTGGTAATCCTGCTCGGTTTTTTACTCATAGGAGTGGCTGATTCCCTGCACTTTAGACCCAAAGGCGTGAGCACCCAAGGCGAACTCCTCAGCGTACTGGACTACTGGCTGGAGAGTCCCCGCACCCACACGGAGAAAACCTATTCAGCCCCTCTGGCCACTCATGGATATGTCAGGGAGCAGGTAGTGGATGACCAAGGCTTGAGCCTTTGGACGTACCCTCGCTTACAGTATGGCGGTAGTCATTTGCGTGACCCTGATAAAGAACGCGGGCCGGATTTGCTGGAAAGGGCGGGTTGGGGCGCGTTGAAAGCGGGTGGGTTAATATGGCCGATACTGGCATTATTGCAGGTGATGCGGCGGAAAAACCGGGTTCCTGGGCCTGCTGTTTTGACCTTCGTGCTGCTGTGCTTGTTGACCGGGGTGGTACGCGAATGGGCCGATCAATACCACGTTCTGGGTACTGACAAGGTGGGTGAAGATGTGCTGTATCAAAGCCTGAAAAGCATACGCACAGGTTTAATGATGGGTGTGCTGACTACGCTGGCTACCGTACCACTGGCTTTAGGATTAGGCGTAATGGCGGGGTATTTTCGCGGGTGGGTGGATGATGTTATCCAATATCTTTACACCACACTGAATGCCATACCCGGTGTGCTGTTAATTGCCGCCTCCATGCTCATTATGCAGGCGTATATGGCGCGTCATGAGGCACAGTTTGCCAGTTTGGCAGTGCGGGCTGATTTCAGACTGCTGGCTTTGTGTTTGATACTGGGTTTAACCAGTTGGACAGGATTATGCCGGTTACTCCGGGCTGAAACTTTAAAAATCCGTGAAATGGATTATGTTATGGCCGCCCGTGCCTTAGGGGTATCTACCCCCCGCATACTATTAAGACACATACTCCCCAATGTATTTCATCTGGTACTGATCAGCCTGGTGCTGGATTTCAGTTCGCTGGTGTTGGCCGAGGCGGTATTGTCTTATGTGAACATCGGGGTTGATCCTGCCACTTATTCCTGGGGAAACATGATCAACAGTGCCCGACTCGAAATGGCCCGCGAACCTGTGGTGTGGTGGTCATTGACCGCCGCCTTCCTGTTTATGTTTACTTTAGTGTTGTCCGCCAATCTGTTTGCCGATGCCGTCAGAGATGCCTTCGATCCGCGTCGGAATTGAGTGTTTAAACACAAAATCACTTCACAAAAACATCTGTCTGCGTTAATGAAGTCGCTACGCGGAAATCCTTATTGAGTCGGGTTTCTGCACCCGAAAGCGGGCAAAATAAAGCCCACCCGGACAGTCGCGTCATACTGCGCTGCCCGGTGCGACTGAACGGGAGGAAGGTCTTTACCGGTTCGTGCGTAAACGGCAAATGCCGGACGGGATATTCATCCCGACAGTAGTCCTGGCCGCACCACTCACAATCGAGCCAAAACCGTTCCGAAGACCTCTGTCTCCAAAGTTTGGGCCTGTTCCAGCAGGCGATCCAACTCATTCAAGCGTGTAGACGCAAAGGTTTCATCGCGGATATTTTTGGCATTGACCCGGACATTCAGTTCTGAACTGCGTAACGCGGCATAGGCGGCGACCACAGCCACCCCGGCATCAGTGACTACCCCCTGGTTCCCCTGCCCTGCAACTTGTCGGCTCAACACCATCACCGAGACGCATAACCGCGCACAGGACAAGGGAACCTCGGTAGCTGCTTTTAGCGCGGTTTGTATGGCGGCAGAACGCTGTTGTTTGTCGATTTCGGTGTCCTTGGGCAGACGGTAAGCCGCCATGACTTGATCGAATACGGCTACATCAGCCTGTACCATGCCGGTCAGTTGAGCGCGTAATGTTTCGGCTTCACCCAATATCTGCTGCATTTCATTTTCCACTGCGGCGTAAGCGGGTTTGCCCAGAGTCAGGTGGCATACCATGCTGACCAGCGCGGCCCCCATGGCACCCATGATGGCAGCCACACTGCCGCCTCCGGGTGTGGGTGAGGTGCTGGCCAAGGCATCTAAAAATTGCTCAATATTTGCGTCGTTTGTCATGTTGGGGTTCCTCAGAAACAAAAGCCAAGCATTATAAGCCAGCGAGGAATGCGATAGAATGTGCGCTTTAATCACTCTCTGTTCCAGGTTCTGTCTGTAATTCTGCTTGGTTGCACCGTCCAATGAAAAAACTACTGTTCCAACTTGATACCGATCAACACCCTTCCAGTTTTGATACCGTGGTCGCTTACGACGGCGGGGCCGATCAGGTCATTCCTCATGGCAATATCACCCCCGAAACGGTAGGCGCGCTAGTCGAGGGTGCCATCTTTACCCGCGCACCTAAGGACAAGAAAAATACAGCCATCTTCATTGGCGGTAGCCGCTTACTCGCCGGGCAAGCCGTACTTGCAGCCGTTCAGGCTGGGTTTTTCGGTGATTTTCGGGTGTCGGTCATGCTTGATTGTAACGGGGCCAACACGACCGCCGCCGCCGCAATAGCCAAGCTTGGCCGTAGTGGAACTTTACTCGGACGTAGAGCCGTCATTTTGGCCGGTACCGGGCCTGTGGGTCAGAGGGCTGCCGTCATGTTGGCCCAGGAAGGTGCCGAAGTGACCATCACGTCCCGTAAACTGGCTCAGGCCGAGTCGGCTTGCCAGGCCATGCAGGAACGCTACGGCGTACAACTCACGGCATTAGAAGCCCCGGATAACGAAGCTCGGGCTCGTGCGATAGAACAGGCGCATATTGTATTCGCCACCGGGGCCGCTGGAGTGTCTTTGCTGGAACCTGAGCACTGGAAAGACAGCCCCTGCCTGGAACTAATGGCCGATGCGAACGCCACCCCACCACTGGGCATAGGTGGTGTTGATGTCATGGATCGTGGAACCGAGCGTTATGGCCGTATTGTCTGGGGTGCCATAGGCTTTGGTACACTCAAGCTGGCCTTGCACCGTGCGTGTATCGCCCGGTTATTTGAGAGCAACCGGGAACTGCTGGACGCAGCCGAGATTTACGCTTTGGCCAAGAGCATGGCCTGATTTTCTCCTTTTATCTTTGTCCAAAAAATGAGGTGTGCCGTGGAAACTCTTGCTGCAAAAGTTGAAAAATTTAAACTGACCCTGGTCAAAGCCGAGTCCATCGCAGATGCGTGGACTTACTTTTTTGATCATCTGTTATCGGATGATCGCTTTACCGGGATGCAACGGGAAGTCGTGCCGACGGAAGTTCTTTCCGTGCTGGAAACGGTGACCGATCACGCCATAAAAAACAAAAAAGGATTGCGTCATCTTCTTTCGTTTGAAATCCCGGAATACAAAATAGTACACGGTTCCTGTGCGATTGATTCCATAATGATTCCCTATTGTGTTGCTCAGGATTTGAATGTAGGGACAGTATGCGTGATGGAGCACCCACACCCGCCCGTCAAACTGCTTCGTTTTTCCGTCTCCCCCGGGACTAAATCGTGTGATATTAAAAAAGCGTTTGCGTTCACTGCGAAAAGTAGCCGCCTGCATTAGTAGGCCCGGGTATGCTGAATACCCGCTTCGCTGACCGCAAACGGATGGAGTGGTTTATATCAGTCAATGGGGGTGGGTCAGTTTGCGGGAGATAAAAACAACCCTGTCATTCCGCCAACTGCTTTAGCCGGAACAGAATATCCAGTGCTTGTTTGGGTGAAATATCATCTGGTTTCAACGCTCTGAGCGTCTCCACCACCGGGTGGCTATTGTTTGAGGTGAACAAATCCATCTGCATGCGGGGGGGGCGATGACCCAGGTTGACCAAACCTTGATCTTCCAGGCTTGATAGCTTGGTTCTGGCTTTCTGTACCACTGTTTTGGGTACGCCGGCCAGAGCGGCTACCTGCAAACCATAACTCTGATTGGCAGGGCCAGGTTTAACGGAATGCAGAAAAACGATGCCGTCTTTGTGTTCTATCGCATCGAGATGGATATTCGCCGCCTGTGGACATTCATCAGGCAAGCTGGTGAGTTCAAAATAATGGGTGGCGAACAAGGTATACGCTTTCAGTATTCTGGCCAGATGATCAGCCGCCGCCCAGGCCAGGGACAGGCCGTCAAAGGTGCTGGTACCCCGGCCAATCTCATCCATCAAAACCAGGCTGGAATCGGTGGCATTGTGCAAAATATTGGCGGTTTCAGTCATTTCCACCATGAAGGTAGAGCGTCCACTGGCCAGATCATCGGAAGCCCCGATACGGGTGAAAATGCGGTCTACCGGGCCTATCCGGGCTGAACGGGCCGGAACAAAACTGCCGGTGTAAGCCATCAGAACAATCAAAGCCGTCTGCCGCATATAGGTGGATTTCCCACCCATGTTCGGGCCGGTAATGATAAGCATGCGCCGGTCAGGTGTTAATTCAACATCGTTGGCGACGAACGGCTGCTTCAGTGCGGATTCAACCACCGGATGGCGGCCCGCTTCAATCATTATGCCCGGTTCGGTGACCAGTTCGGGGCGTGTGTAGTTAAGTGTGTCCGCTCGCTCAGCCCAATTAGCCAACACATCCAGTTCCGCTAACCCGGTCGCGCAGTTTTGCAGTGCGGTAAGATCGGCACAAAGACGTTCCAGCAATTGGTCGTATAGTGCTTTCTCAAAGGCCAGCATTTTTTCACGGGCACTGAGCACCTTATCTTCGAATTGCTTAAGCTCCGGTGTGATGTAGCGTTCTACTCCTTTCAATGTTTGCCGCCGCAGATAATGGGCAGGAACCTGTTCGGATTGGCTGCGGGATAGCTCAATGTAAAAGCCTTGTACCCGGTTGTAATTGACCTTGAGCGAGGCAATGCCCGTACGCTGTCGCTCGCGCTGTTCCAGTTCATGCAGAAACCGTTCGGTATTTTCGCTGAGGTCACGCAGTTCATCGAGTTCGCTGTCGTACCCCCCGGCAATGACACCACCATCACGGATGAGTACGGGCGGATTGTCAACGATGGCCCGAAGTAACACATCCAGCAACTCAGGTTGCTCCCGGGTGTTCAGGCCGATCTCACGTAAAAGCGGGGTATCCAGTTCATGCAATCGCCCCTGCAACGCGGGCAATAGCCCCAAGGTTTGCCTGAGCATCACCAGATCACGTGGACGGGCCGAGCACAGTGCCAGCCGACTGACGATGCGTTCCAGATCGCCTGCTCCTGTGAGTAATTCCCTTAATGCCCGGTAGTTGTGGTTGTCCAGCAGGGCGGCCACGGCATCATGGCGCATCCCTGTGGCGGCTTGATTCCTGAGCGGTTGATGCAGCCAACGGCGCAACAACCGACTGCCCATGGCCGTCGCGGTGCGGTCAAGTACGGCATACAAGGTGAGTTCATCACGGCCACCCGAGTGGTGATCCAGTTCCAGATTGCGTCGGCTGGCGGCGTCCATCAGGATGACCGCATCATGGTTTTCTACCCGCAATCCTTGTACGTGAGGCAAATCGCTTTGGCGGGTTTCCTGTACATATTGCAAGACGCACCCGGCAGCCGCGATGGCCGCAGGCATTTGTGCGCAACCGAATCCGTCCAGGGTTTGGGTCTGGAATTGCCTGAGCAGCAAGTTCCGGCCACTTTCCGGGTCGAAGTGCCAGGCCGGACGACGGGTCAGCCCTCGCCGCACCGCCAATGCCGGGGGGAGCGTCCAGTGCTCGCTGTACAGTAATTCGGCTGGGTCTATGCGCTCAACTTCGCTGAGTAAGCGTTCCAGGCTGGAAACCTGCTGAACACTGAACCGTCCACCAGCCAGATCAAAAGCCGCCAGTCCGTAGCACGGTTCCATCTCAACCACGGCCAACAAGCCTTGATCACGCCGTTCCTCCATCAACCCTTCTTCGGTGAGTGTGCCTGGGCTGATAATGCGCACGACCATGCGTTCGACCGGCCCTTTGCTTAAAGCGGGATCACCGATTTGCTCACAAATAGCCACTGACACGCCCAGTTTCACCAGTTTGGCCAGATAGCTATCAGCCGCGTGGTAGGGAATTCCTGACATAGGGATTTTCTCCCCGGCGGATTCGCCCCGGGTGGTCAGCGTGATGGACAGCAACTGAGCGGCCCGGCGGGCATCCTCAAAGAACAGTTCGTAGAAATCCCCCATACGAAAAAACAACAAACGCTCGGGGTGCTCGGATTTGATGCGCAGATATTGCTGCATCAAGGGGGTATGCGGTTTGGTGGCGACGTCCTTCATTGCTGCGGGTTTGGGCTTCAGCCAATTTGGGAAATTTTGAGTAGATGGCGTAAATCCTTGACCAGGCCATAAGGGTCGAATCCGGATGGATAGAAGAGAATCAGGTTACCCAGAGGATCCATCAAGACAATAGCGTCATCCGGCAACGACCCGCCGACCGCCTCTCTCAGGTTTTGAAGCACCGAAGAGGGTGCCGTGCTGATAATGAGGCCGGAATCTTCGCGCTGCTCTGCATCGGGAGTCCAGTCGGTCTGGTCTTCCGACACGATTAGCCAGCGTCTTACCCGACTGATTTCCTTGCTTAACATCAAGCGCGTTTGATGGGTTTTATGCAGGGTTTCCGTGCAGGTGGTTTGACAGCCCTGTGAGGCGATCTGGATAAGCACCCAACGTCCGCGCATATCGTCCATGGGTGCCGGGCTTGCCGTGAATAGGACAACCCCGTCCTGATTCAAGGCCCGGGACGGTTGTATCAGTTGGCCGTAGTTGTTGTGTCGGGTGATGAGTTCAGGATGGCGGGCGTAGTACCAGGCCAACAGCAGGGGGGCGAAGGTCAAAAAGGCAACGATAACGATGACCGCCTGGCCCCGTCGTCTTGAGGGATGGGATGTGCTCATGTTCAGGATTGATGAAAAGAATCAGAAGAACTGTGAATCGGGCCGGAATTGAAACCCAGCCAGAGGTAGATGATGACGGTCACCAACGCGAATAAAAACCACTGCAAAGCGTAGCCCCGGTTTTTTTCCGGAGCCAGGTCTGGCGTTCGCCAGTCTCGCAGATACCCGTCTGCCAGGGGTTCGTCTAATAGGATTTGGTAGGATTGGAGCGAGTATCCGAGACGGTTTTCCAGCGGCTTCTGCTCAAGAC
>JBPCSC010000472.1:0-14783 GCA_051007495.1 Methylococcaceae bacterium
CCCCGGCGGCGGGCGGTGGATGCCACCCGCCCGGCCGGATTCAAAACAAGCCCCCATGATTTACCTCGATCACAATGCCACCACGCCTCTGGATGTACGGATACAGGAAGCCATGCAGCCTTATATGGAGCGGTTTTATGGCAACCCTTCCGGCCTGTACCGTCTAGGGCGGGTTTGCCGCAGTGCTGTGGATACCGCCCGGGAACAGGTGGCTGCATTGGTGGGTGCTGATGCTTCGTCAGTCCTGTTCACCAGCGGTGGCACCGAAGCCAACAACCTGGCCCTCAAGGGTTTGCCCCCCCAGGGAGAGAGGCTGCTTTTGGCCACCTCGGCAACCGAACATCCCTCAATCAGCGAAGCCGCCGCTTTTCTGGGTCGTAACGGCCTGGACCACCAGATTATTCCTGTCGATGAGCAAGGATTACCCGACATGGCCTTTGTGGAGAATCTGGATGCAGACCGTCTGCATGGGGTGAGTGTGATGTTGGCCAATAATGAAACCGGGGTGCTGCACCCCATCGCCGAACTGGCGGACATAGTACGGCGAAAATCGGGCTGGTTTCATTGTGATGCGGTACAGGCCGTCGGCAAGATCAGGGTGGATTTCCGGGCTTTGGGGGTGCAGATGATGAGCCTCTCCAGCCACAAAATTTATGGTCCCAAAGGCGTGGGCGCATTGATCGTCGACCGCAACGTTCCGTTACAGCCTTTGCTGCACGGTGGGGGCCAGGAATACGACCGGCGCGGCGGAACCGAAAACGTGGCGGGCATAGTCGGTCTGGGCAAGGCGGCGGAATTGGCCAAGGCCGAACTGGAGGCACGGATGCAGCAAAATGTGTCGCTCAGGCAGCAACTGGAGCGTGGATTACAGCGGCATCCGGGTTGCCGGATATTCGCCGCCGATACACCCCGCCTGCCCAACACCGTGCAATTTGCGCTGGATGGCTACGAGGGTGAAACCGTAGTCATGGTGCTGGATCGCAAAGCCATTGCGGTGTCCAGTGGCTCTGCCTGCGCTGCGGGAGCGGGCGAACCCAGCCCTGTTCTGACGGCGATGGGCATTCCATCTGATGTGGCCAAGGGCGCGATACGCATTAGCCTGGGCCGATTCAACACCCGGGAAGACATTGTGGCCGTGCTGGATGCTCTGGCTACCCTAACCAACACCACCTCGCACTGAGGCATTTATCATTGAGGCTAAGCACCATGTCCATCTCACTGACCGAACCTGCGGCCAAACAGGTCGCATCACAATTACAGAAACGCGGCCACGGCCTGGGTTTACGCCTGGGTGTTAAACCGGCAGGATGCAGTGGTTTTGCTTATGTGGTGGATTATGCCGATGCGACTACGGAAGAAGACCAGGTATTTGAACACCACGGAGTAAAAGTAATAGTCAGGGAATCAGACCTTAACTATCTTGATGGTGTGGAAGTGGATTATCGAAAAGAAGGATTAAATGCCGCTTTTCAATTCAATAATCCCAATATCACGGCAACCTGTGGCTGTGGAGAGAGTTTTGCGGTCAAGGGGTAATTGTACTCAACATGACCACAACCAATATCTGCGTTCATCGGTTTATCTCACCCGCAGGCGGGCATTTTCAGCGTATATAAAGCCGGCACATCCGGATGCCATTCCAGGCCATTACATCAAGATGGCTGATAATGCCCGGATAGTGTACGGGTTGCGAGGGTATAGTGTCGGCGGTCAATTTCTCCATTATTTTTATCCATCATCATGAATACTCCCCATATCGGATTCGTCAGCCTGGGTTGTCCTAAAGCCCTGGTAGACAGCGAGCGGATTTTGACCCAACTGCGTGCGGAGGGGTATCAGTTATCCCAAAGCTATCAGGAAGCCGATCTGGTGATCGTCAACACCTGCGGATTTATTGATGCCGCTGTGGAGGAATCACTGGATGCCATAGGTGAAGCCTTGAGCGAGAACGGGCGGGTGATCGTCACCGGTTGCCTGGGTAATCGTGCCGAGGAAATCCGCCAACGCCATCCTCAGGTGCTGGATGTTTCGGGTGCTCACGCGTACGAAGCGGTCATTCAGGCGGTTCATGCCCATCTCCCGCCTGAACATGATCCACGCCTTGATCTGCTGCCGCCGGGTGGCCTCAAGCTGACCCCGCGCCACTATGCTTATCTTAAAATCTCCGAAGGCTGTAACCACCGCTGCACCTTCTGCATCATCCCCAGTCTGCGCGGCAATCTGGTCAGCCGACCTATCGGTGAGGTGATGCAGGAGGCTGAAAATCTGGTTCGGGCCGGAGTTAAGGAATTGCTGGTGGTCTCTCAAGACACCAGTGCCTACGGCCTTGATCTCCAATACCGAACGGGGTTTTGGGGCGGCAAGCCACTCAAAACGCGTTTCTACGAATTGGCCAACGCACTCGGCGAACTGGGCATCTGGGTGCGGTTGCACTACGTTTATCCTTATCCTCATGTCGATGAGGTCATACCGCTCATGGCGGAAGGCCGAATCCTGCCCTATCTGGACATTCCCTTCCAGCACGCCAGCCCACGTTTGCTCAAGGCGATGAAACGCCCCGCCGCCACAGAAAATACGCTGGAGCGCATTGCCCACTGGCGGAGTCTTTGCCCTGATTTAACCCTGCGCAGTACCTTTATCGTCGGTTTTCCTGGCGAAACCGAGGCTGATTTCCAGCAGCTTCTGGATTTTATCGAAGCCGCTCAACTGGATCGGGTGGGGTGTTTTGCGTATTCGCCCATTGAAGGCGCCGCCGCCAATGCTTTGGCTGATCCTGTTCCAGAAGATCTGAAACAGGAGCGACTGGATCGGTTTATGGCGGTACAGGCCAACATTAGTGCAGATCGCCTGCAAGCCCGTTTGGGTAGCCGTGAGCAGGTGCTAATTGATGAGGTGGTGGACGAAGGCGCGGTGGGCCGTAGCCGTGGCGACGCACCCGACATTGATGGTCAAGTGTTTATCGACGGGGCTACGCACTTGACAGTGGGTGAGTGGGTGGACGTAGAGATTGAAGAAGCCGACGATTACGACATGTGGGGGCGATTGGTGTGATGGTTATTAAGCGGGATGATGCCGACCAACCGAACATCATCCCGCTGTTTATGTCCTGTCAGTCTTAACCGGCAGGATCACCCTCTGGGGGTTTTCTGAGGCGTATGCCCAGTTCCTTTAATTGCAAATCAGTCACCATCGCCGGGGCGTCAATCATGGGACACCAGGCCGACTGGGTTTTAGGGAAGGCCATTACATCACGTATGGAAGTGGCCCCACACATCAGCATGACTAACCGATCCAGGCCAAAGGCTATACCACCGTGCGGCGGTGCGCCGTATTTCAAGGCATTGAGCAGGAAGCCAAATTTCCGCTGGGCTTCTTCCTCACCGATACCCAAAAGACCAAACACTTCCTGCTGCATGTCGGTTCTGTGGATACGAACCGAACCACCACCGATTTCGGTGCCGTTCAGCACCATGTCGTAGGCGCGAGACAGTGCCTGGCCAGGATTGGCTTTGAGTTCGTCGAGAGAACCCTTGGGCGCGGTGAACGGATGATGCAGGGCAAACCAGCGTTGATCTTTTTCATCCCATTCAAACATCGGAAAATCCACCACCCACAGGGGTTTCCAGTCGCCTTGCAACAGGTTGCGGTCATGACCTAAACGAATCCGCAAAGCCCCCATGGCTTCGTTGACGATGCGGGTTTTGTCGGCCCCGAAAAATACTATATCGCCTGTTCGCGCCTCTACCCGATCCATGATGGCCAGTACCGACTCAGGCGGCAGGAATTTGATGATGGGAGAATTAAGCCCGTCTATCCCGGCAGCGCGATCCGCAACCTTGATGTAAGCCAGACCTTTGGCTCCATAAATTCCCACGAATTGGGTCAGATCGTCGATTTCCTTGCGCGAGATTTCCGCCCCGCCCGGCACTTTCAAGGCCACTACCCGGCCGTCTGGATCGTGGGCAGGGCCTGCAAACACCTTGAACTCAGCCTCTTTAACACAATCCGCCACGTCAACCAGTTCCAATGGAATTCTGAGATCAGGTTTATCCGAGCCATAACGCCGCATGGCTTCGTCCCAGGTTAGCCTGGGGAAAGGATCAGGCAATTCTACGCCCAGCACTTCGGCAAACAGATTTCGGATCAACACCTCCATCAGAGCGGTGATCTGGTCTTCATCCATGAACGTGGTTTCGATATCTAGCTGGGTAAACTCTGGCTGACGGTCGGCGCGTAAGTCTTCATCCCGAAAACAACGCACCACCTGGTAGTAGCGATCCATGCCGGCAATCATCAGCAGTTGCTTGTATAACTGGGGCGATTGCGGCAAGGCAAAAAAATGGTTGGGATGGGTGCGGCTGGGCACCAGGTAGTCACGCGCCCCTTCCGGTGTGGCTTTGGTGAGAAACGGCGTTTCGATCTCATAAAAATCGTGTCGATCCAGAAACAGGCGCAGAAAACGCACGACATCACGGCGTAGACGCATACGTTGCTGCATAAGCGGCCGACGCAGGTCTATGTAACGGTAACGCAAGCGGGTTTCTTCGCTGACTTCCACCTCGCTTTCCAGTGGAAAGGGCGGCGTTTCGGAGCGGTTGAGGATTTCAAGTTCGGTGGCCAGAACTTCAATATGGCCTGTGTTGAGGTTGGGATTTTCAGTGCCACTCGGGCGACGACGCACCTTGCCGTGAACCTTCAGGACGTATTCACTCCTGACGGTTTCAGCCTGGGCAAAGGCTTCGGCGTAGTCAGGGTCGAATACCACCTGAACCAGTCCTTCACGATCTCTAAGGTCCATGAAAATGACCCCACCATGATCACGGCGGCGGTGTACCCATCCACAAATATCAACCATCTGGTCAAGATGGTGTTCCGTCAGTTGTCCACAAAGGTGGCTACGCATGTTTGGTTCTCTTGGGGTTCACAAATTGAAAAAGGGGCAAATGATACGAACCGGTTGATACCGATACAAGGCCGAACGCCGCTGAATCAGACATTAGCCGCTGGAGTCAGTTGATGGCGCACTGGCAGCGGGTGTTGCCGCCGCTTCGGTCTTGGGTGTCTCGGTTTTGGTTTCGGTTGCTGCGCCAACCAGGTTCTTCTTTTTGTCTTTGTCGGTTTTGAAGTCGGTCTCGTACCAACCGCCTCCCTTGAGCCTGAAACCGGCCGCCGAGACCAGCTTGGTCAGTTGTGGGGTGCCGCAGGCCGGGCAATCCTTGAGCGGTTCATCGGACAGCTTCTGGATGGTTTCCAGGGTGTGGCCACAGGATTTACATTGATATTCATAGATAGGCATGCTGCGTTGCTCCAATAAAGTCGATGGGTAATGTCGCTTTGTTGGGGGGAGTAAGGCTCTTTTCAAGGAGGGAGGCCTTCGGCCCGGCCCAGGCCCTAGGGGACAATACGCAGGATCAGCGGTCGAACGACGCTGATCTGGCCAAAACTTGAAAATTCCTCTCCAGGCTGAAGTCGACAGCAACGCAATCGCTTGTATATCATTGTCATCCGGTTTTCACTTTCGCTCGACATTCCAGTCTTTTTAGCGGGTTGCCCTGCCAGATTTTCGGATGAAGCGGAAACCGGCCAACCGCATAACACCTCTGCGGCTATGCCCGACCCGGAACGGGTTCGCCTCAAGCACGTCCGGGTCATAAAACACGCCCGAGCCTATGGCTCCGGTTCTTCCCATAATTTGGCCCAAAAACAGGAAACCTCATGCAAGTACCATTAGAGATTACATTCCACGGCATCCCTCACTCTGACGCAGTTGAAACCCGCATACGCGAAAAAGCTGCCAAGCTCGAACAATTCTGCGATCACATCATCGGTTGCAGGGTGGCCGTGGAAGCAGAACACCATCACCAGCATCAGGGTAATCTCTACAAGATCCGAATTGATCTCAGCGTCCCCCATAAACAAATCGTGGTTAGCCGTGATCATCACGACAAACAGGCCCATGAAGATGTTTATGTCGCCCTGAGGGACGCATTTGAAGCGGCAAAACGCCAACTTGAAGAATACGTCCGCATACAACGCGGCGAGGTCAAGAATCACCGCGAACCCACCCCGGAATCCTGGTAAGACCCACCGCCTTACCCCCGGACGGCACGGAGTACCGCTTGCCGTCATTCCGAACCGTCATGGTTCATGGGCGTAATCGCAAGCTTACGCCCCACCGCAACCCGGATCGCCCGCCATGCCTGATCTGGCTGATTTTCACTTTTTAAGACCGTGGTGGTTGCTCGCCTTGGTGTTACTACCCTTGATACCCGTGTTGCTGCGTCGTAAACAGCAAGGGGGTTCGAGTTGGATTCAACACTGCGATCCGGCCTTGCTTCCTCATGTTTTAATCCAGCCTCCACTCACACACACCATCTGGACACGCGCTCTTTTGTGGCTGGCCTGCACATTGGCGGTGCTGGCATTGGCCGGTCCCACCGTAGAACGACTGCCCAAGCCGGCCTACCGCGACGTTTCGGCATTGGCCATAGTGCTGGATTTATCGCCCGCCATGGAGGCCACTGACCTCAAACCCAAACGCATTGAGCGGGCACGCTACAAAATCATCGACCTGCTCGAACGCCGCCACGAAGGCCAAAGTGCGCTGTTGGTGTTTGGTGGGGCCGCATTCACCGTTACGCCACTCACTGACGATGCCGCCACCATTGAGGCTCAACTCAACGCCTTGACCCCCGCCATTTTGCCCGTGCAAGGACAACGCACTGATCTGGCTTTGGAGCAGGCCATCAAGCTGCTGCAACAGGCCGGCATTGAGCAAGGGGACGTGCTGCTGGTCAGTTCAGGGGGCTTGACCGCACCCGCCACCCAGCAGGCATCAGCCATCGCCAATGCCGGATTCCGCCTTTCGGTGCTGGGTGTAGGCACAAGTGAAGGCTCCCCCCTCCCTTTGCCCGGCGGCGGCTTCTTAAAGAGCCGCAGTGGAACCCCCATCATAGCCCGCAAAGATACCGAGGCACTCACCGCCATGGCTGAACTGGGCGGTGGCCAGTACCGCGATCTAAGCGACGACACCCGAGATATTGACGAATTGCTGGCATTTTTCGAACGTCACCGCAAAACCCAGGACACTCTCCCCAGCACCACCCGACTCGACACCTGGCAGGAACTGGGCTCTTGGTTGCTGCTGCCGTTGTTGCCTCTGGCTGCGCTGGGATTTCGTCGAGGCTGGCTGGGAATAGCCTTGCTGGCCTGTCTGGTAACTCATGCCGATCCAGGCTCCGCACTGGACTGGCAAAATTTATGGCATACACCCGATCAGAGGGCCATGGACGCACTCAATCACGGTCACCCGGAACAAGCCGCCCAACTATTTGAGAATCCCGACTGGAAAGCCGCTGCCGCCTACAAAGCCGGTCAATACCCGGCCAGTGCTGAACTCCTTAAAAACCGGGAAGATGCCCCAAGCCTCTACAACCTGGGCAATAGCCTGGCTCGTCAAGGTCAGTATCAAGACGCACTGGATGCCTACCAACGCGCTCTGGAACAAAATCCCGCCGATGCCGACACCCTTTACAACCGGGATTTAGTAAAAAAAGCCCTGGAACAGCAGCAAAAACAAGATAAACCGCCTGAAAATAAGCCGCAGTCCAAAAAAGAAAACCAGCCCGGCAAATCTGGGGATAAGCCCGATAACGAATCCAAAACGGCTCATTCCGACGCGCCAGATCAGCCAGACCAGCCAGACCAGCCAAGTCAGCCAGATCAGCCAGATCAATCCCCTCAGGCTGACCACTCACCTGATTCCAAATCACAGGATTCACCCAAACCCGGCGAGCAGGACGACTCAAAAAACTTCAGCGCGGCAGACACCGCCCAACAAGCCGAAGGCCGTCAGGCGGATGAACAATGGTTACGCCGCATACCGGATGACCCCGGCGGACTACTCAGACGCAAGTTTTATTATCAATATCAACAGCGGATGCTGGAAAAATAAACCTGACCCGGTCATCATGCCGGGCATTGCGTCTGCGTACATTCAATTACCCCACCCGGAATCAACCCACCATGAATGAAACCCACAGCCTGCTTCATGTTTTCGATGCCCGCATTCTTATGGAGCAAACCCTGGACGACACAGAACTGTTTACCGAGGTCATGAACGCCTTTCTGGCCGATTTACCGATACACCTGGATCACATCACAACCGGCATGGCCAGTGGTGAACAAACACTCGCCTACCGGGCAGCTCACAGCCTAAAAGGTGCTGCGGCTAATGTAGGGGCTGGCGAACTGGCTCAACTCAGCGCACAACTGGAACATCTACTCAAAGATGACATCACCACGGCTGAAACCCAGGCACTGGGCGTGCAAATCGGACACGCCATGGATCGTCTGCGTGAGCAACTCGACACTCTAGGCCTATAACATGAGCGTTCCACTTTCATACTCACACGAAAATACCACCAGGCAGGATAGAGGCCGGGTTCTGGTGGTTGATGATGAATCCACCAGCCTGCTGATACTGCGCGGATTATTACTAAAAGAGGGGTTCTCTCCGGTGACGGCCAACAACGGAGCGCGTGCTATCGAGTTATTCGAGCAGGAATCTCCCTCTATGGTTTTTGTGGATGTCATCATGCCGGGTATGAGCGGGCTGGAAGTGGCCCGGCACATCAAAAAACTGGCCGGCAAACGCTTCGTGCCCACCATCTTTTTGACCTCCATCACCGATGAACACACGCTGGCCGACTGCATCGAGGCGGGCGGAGATGATTTTCTAACCAAACCGGTCAGCCCTATCTTGCTAAGAGCCAAGATTACCGCCGCCGAGCGAATTACTCGCCTGTATGAAACGGCGCAAAGGCAGCATCATCAATTATTGTTTGAACAGCAACTGGCCCGTCAGGTATATGCCAAAACCTTGCAGGATAACACCATCCAACCCGGTGAAGTATTCATCCTGCAACGCCCGGCTTCAGTATTCAGTGGCGATATCATACTGGTCGATAAAAGCCCTTCCGGGGCTTTGCATGTTTTAATGGGAGATTTCACCGGACATGGATTGGCCGCCGCCATAGGGGCTTTGCCGGCCGCTGAAATTTTCCGCAGCATGACCTCCAAAGGGTATTCTCCACCGGAAATCCTGTCGGAAATCAACCGTAAATTACACGGCTTTTTACCTACGGGTATGTTTCTCGCCGTGGTGTTTGTTTGTCTGAATCAGGGAGGTCAGGCGTTCACGGTATGTAACTGTGGTTTGCCAGAGGTTGTAGTACTGGACGGCCAGACGGGTGCCATCAAACGCCGCCTGCCCTCACACTCACTGCCTTTGGGAATATCCGGCAAACACAGTGCTTATCCCATGAAACTGGTGGAAGTCAGCCATAATGATCACATCATCATCGCTACGGACGGATTTATTGAAGCCCAGAATGACAAGGGTGATTTACTCGGGGAACAACGCTATCTGGATATACTGCAAAACGGCAAACCCAATAGTGTTTTTGAACGGCTAATCGCAGGACTCGACGCATTCATTGAAGATACCAGCCTGGAAGATGATGTGACCCTGGCGGTAATCCCCTGCCTGAGATTGGCATCTGAAGACAATTCCCCCGACCCGGTACTGCCTGCACTGTCCGATTCGGATAATCCGGCCCTACTGATCGACACCGAGCAAGCAGATTGGCATTGGGAAACCACTATCAAAAGCCCACTGCTTAAATCCATGGATCTGACTCCGGTACTACTCCGTAACATCACTGATTTTCTAGGCGCACACGATCAGAAACACGCCTTGTTTACGGTTATATCCGAACTTCTGAATAACGCGATTGATCATGGCGTGCTGGAACTGGACAGCCGTATCAAAGATAACCCTGAAGGGTTCATTGAGTATTTTCAGGAGCGTAGCCTGCGACTGGCCAATCTGAGCGATGGATATGTTCATGTCCGCTTTTACGGAAAAATGGAATCAGGACATGGCTGGTTGCAAATTCGCATTGAAGACAGTGGCCGAGGATTTGACCACGTCCACTGGGAACCCCCCAAAACCCGACATCATTTGTACGGTATGCGTGGATTGTGTCTGGTGAGGGGTTTTTGCAAACACCTGGAGTTTGAAGGCTGCGGCAATATCGCCAAAGCGATTTATACCTGGTAAACCGCCCCCCGCATTTGAGCAAAAAAAAACCCGCCGAAGCGGGTCGAGGAGAGGAAGAACTCGCCTGAATGACCCGCCCCCTTTCGGATTAGTTCCAATACCCTGCCTGCCCCGCATCATCATGTCTCATTCTGTACCCACCCTGGCTGTGATTGGCGGAGGACCGGCCGGTCTCATGGCTGCGGAATCGGCCGTCTCGTTCCCACTGCGCATTCAACTGTACGATGCCATGCCGTCAGTAGGCCGAAAACTCCTGCTGACCGGCAAAGGCGGCCTGAACCTCACCCACTCGGAACCACTAGCGCGATTCATTCACCGTTACGATCCTCTGCCTGGCCCACTTGAGACCGCCCTGCACGCATTCCCGCCTCAATCCGTGCGGGATTGGGCCGCCTCGCTGGGTATAGAAACCTTCATAGGCAGTTCTTTGCGCGTGTTTCCCAAAGATTTCAAATCCGCGCCCCTGCTGCGGGCCTGGCTACGGCGTTTGCGTGAATCGGGTGTCGAGTTCCATACCCGCCATCGCTGGACAGGATTTGATGCCCACGGCGGCTTGTGTTTCGAAACCCCGACAGGCCCACGAACGCTTAAGGCCGATGCGGTCATTCTGGCTTTGGGAGGAGCCAGTTGGCCACAACTGGGATCCAACGGCGCATGGGTAGAACACCTGTCACGCAAGGGGATTGACATTACCCCACTGGCTCCGGCCAACTGCCGCTATGTATCCCGCTCCTTGTCTGAAGATTTTTATCTCCGTCATGCAGGCCAACCGATCAAGACCATCCGTCTGGAGTTCGAGGACGATTCCGGCCAGTTCATTAGCCGTCCAGGCGAACTCATCATCACGACCAACGGCATTGAGGGTGGGCCGGTATATGCGTTGTCGTCGCGGATCCGGCATCGTCTGGAATCCCGACCAGAGGCTACGGTGTGGCTGGACCTCTGCCCGGATCGCAGCCTGGAACGGCTGCAATCCGCCTTGCTGGAACCGCGAGGCTCGCGCAGTTTTCCGGGTTATCTCAAACGAAAAACCGGGCTGGACGGCATCAAGCTGTCGTTGTTGCGGGCGTGTTTACCCGCATCCGCACTGTCGGAAGCCGCACGCCTTTCGGAAGCCATCAAACGGCTGCCCCTGGTTCTAACCGGGCCTGGCTCCATCGACACCGCCATAAGCACAGCCGGAGGCGTATGTTTTTCTGAACTGGATGGCCGCTTCATGCTGAACAAACTGCCGGGGGTGTTCGTCGCCGGTGAAATGCTGGACTACGACGCACCCACCGGCGGGTATCTGCTGACCGCCTGTCTGGCCACCGGACGAATGGCAGGCCTGAATGCCGCCGATTGGCTCATGCGCTAAACCGCTGACTGCTATAATTTGCGTTTTATTTATTGAGGCGAGTACTCACCCTATGCCCACAAGACCGAATCAGCCCCCGCAAAAAACCATCACGCTACTGGCCCCGGCACGCCTGCACATGGGTTTTTTTGACTTGGGAGGCACACTGGGCCGACAGTTTGGCAGCATTGGTGTGGGCATCAACGAGATATACACCCGACTGGAAGTCAGCCCGGCCTCCGACTGGGAGGCGAACGGCCCGGGCAGCGAAAAAGCCCTGGCACTGGCCCAACAATTGGCCACACGGCTTGAAATCCCCCTCAAAACCAGAATCCTGCTGCACGAAACCATACCGGAACACGCAGGGCTGGGTTCAGGTACCCAGCTGGCACTGGCTACCGGTCTGGCCCTGATCAAACTGGCCGGACTGGATCTGAATATCCGCGACATCGCCCCACTACTGGACAGAGGAGCACGCTCGGGAATCGGCATTGCCGTATTCGAGCAGGGTGGCTTGATTGTCGATGGCGGCCGCAACGCCCACACCGCCGTGCCGCCTCTGCTGTGTCGGCTGGCCATGCCGGAATCGTGGCGGTTCATATTGGTTCTGGATGAGCGCGATCAAGGCCTGTCCGGTCAGCACGAGGTTCAGGCCTTTAAAACGCTTCCGCCGTTTCCCGCCACCCTGGCCGCCCATATCTGCCATCTGGTGCTCATGCGTGCTTTGCCGGCCGTGGTCGAGCAGGATCTCCCTGCTTTCGGAACCGCCATCAGTGAAATCCAGCATTTGATAGGCGACTATTTCGCACCGGCGCAAGGGGGCCGCCGCTATACCAGTTTACGGGTGGCGCATACTCTGGACGTACTCGAAAAAGCCGGGGCCGTGGGTATAGGCCAGAGTTCCTGGGGACCTACCGGTTTTTGTATGGTGGCCGATCCAGAACAGGCGGCCACACTGGTACAAAAAACCCTGGATTCTTTCCCGCCTGGTGATAATCCCAAACTCCTGATTGCCTCTCCAAGAAACTACGGTGCCGGCGTGGAACATACTCCCATCACGACTGAAAAAAACCCAGGATGAATCAAGAACCCATACTGAATATCCCTATTCCGGTCATGCTGGAAAAAGATGCCAGACAGAATCTGCGCTGGTTATTCGTACTGAGAAATCTGATGATACTCGGCGAGGCACTGGTGATATGGATCAGTATTTACGGCCTGGAAATACCCCTGCGTGAAGCCCCGCTGTGGGGGATTATCACGGCCATAGGTTGTTTCAACTGGTGGACCTGGTTTCGTTTAAGCCACACCGGCACGATAGACGAACAGGAATTGTTCATACAAATCTCATTCGATGTACTGGCCATTACCGCCATACTCTATTTCACCGGAGGAGCAACCAACCCGATAGCCTGGTTTTTTCTGTTACCACTCATTATTTCCGCCACGATTTTGCCCCAGTACTACATCTGGTACATGGTGATATTTACTACGGGTTGCTATACCTTGCTGATGGCCTTTTATGAGCCACTGCCCAGCCTGCACCCGATAATCATGACCCATGATGTCGATCCAGCCTTGCTTCATGCACTGAGTCAGCAACACGGCCTGGAATTACACGTCTTCGGGATGTGGTTTGGATTTGTCTTTAGTGCGGTTCTGGTGGCTTATTTTGTGGTGGAAATGGCTAATACCCTGAGATCACAGGAGCGTCGTCTGGCCAGGGCCAGAGAACAGGCTTTGCGTAACGAACGGGTGTTGGCTTTGGGTACTCTGGCGGCGGGTGCGGCGCATGAAATGGGAACCCCTTTGGGGACTATGGCCATACTCATCAGGGAAATAGAAAACGAATATGGATCAGATACCCATGAAAACTTGCCGGCCCGTATGAAAATACTCAGAACCCAAATTGACCGCTGCAAGAAAGCCTTGTCGGTCATGTCGGCTACTGCGGGTGAAATGCGGGCGGAATCCGGGCATATCATGTCCTTGCCCGAATTTCTTGATGACACAGTGGAAAGCTGGAAACAGCAAAGGCACAATCCCGTTATTGAGTACCGCAGGTTAGGGGTTATCATGCCTTCGAGTATATTGGCCGAACAAACCCTGAATCATGCTTTGGTCAATATCCTGAATAATGCCGCCGATGTCTCCCCTGATAATATAGAAATGATTGCCAACTGGACGCATGACACCGTCACCATTGACATTCTGGATAATGGCCCTGGAATCACGCCCGCCTTGCACGAAAAACTCGGCAAAACCCCGGTGACCACCAAGGAACAGGGATTGGGTTTGGGGTTGTTTCTGGCGTTTACCACGGTGGAACGCTTAGGTGGTTCGGTGGTGATGCAACCACGCGCCATGGGGGGAACCAGCACGGTGATTACCTTACCGCTGGTGAAGCGTCATGACTAATACTGAATTACAACTGCCCAACCTGCTTCTGGTTGATGACGATCCGACCTTCTGCGATGTTTTGAAAGGGGCTTTGGCCAAGCGCGGATTTGAAGTGTTTGTCGCCAATGGGGTGGCGGCGGGTATGGAAATAGCCGAACGCACAGAACCCGAATATGCCGTGATTGATTTGCGCATTGGTCTGGAATCGGGTTTATCGCTGCTGCATTATCTGCACGAACTGGATGCCAATACCCGTATCGTGATGCTGACCGGTTACGCCAGTATCGCCACGGCCGTGGAAGCCATCAAACTCGGGGCGGTGCATTACATTACCAAACCGGCCGATGCCGATGAAATTGTGAGCGCGTTGCACAAGGATGAGGGCGACACTACGGTAGAAATCAAGGAAAAGCCGCTGTCTGTACGTCGGTTGGAATGGGAACATCTGCAAAAAGTGCTGGTGGAACACGGCGGAAACATCTCGGCGGCGGCCCGGGCACTGGGCATGCACCGCCGCTCACTGCAACGCAAACTGGAAAAGAGACCGGTCAAGGAATAACACCGCGTGAAACGATCCAAACGGCTGCAATCCATACTGGATCTGGTCATTACCCGGGAAGACGAAATCAACAACCGCCTGGGGCAAGCCCGGCAACGTCTGGAAAAAGCTCGTAACAGCCTGAGCAGTCTGGATGAGTTCCGCTCCAACTATACCCAGCGGTTTAATCAGAGTGGCGAACTGGGCATGGGTATCCGCCAAATGCTGGAATACCGGGCGTTTTTATCCAAAATCAACGCCGCCATGGAGGAACAGGAAAAAGCCATCACCCGTAACGAAAGCGAGATGGAAAGACTCCGCTCGGTTTGGGAACACGCCCATCGCAAAACCATGGGTGTCAAAAAGGTGCTGGAGAAGTCACTGGT
>JBPCSC010000473.1:0-1159 GCA_051007495.1 Methylococcaceae bacterium
ATCTTCTGTTAACAGTTGGTCGATATCAGGGCGGTAGTCCAGCAGTTTTACTGTGGGAAACTCCAGAGAATGCCGGGTTCCCAATACATCGTAGCCATATCGGTTGGGTCTCCAGCCAGGTTCATCATCCATGAGTATAACCAGGGTAGCCACTGGCCGATGAAAACGATCAAAAATTCGATAGTTGTAGATAAAGACCCGTTCGGTGAATTTTGTCTCACGCTGCCCCTGTAATTCGATATGAATATAAATGCAGGCTTTCTCACCATTGAGCAGGTTCACTTCAACCAGACGATCGGCTATTCGTTTACCCACTCGGGCATTGCGTAAACTTTTGGCCAGTTCCTGATTGAGAAAACGATGCGGTTGGCTCCAGTCCAGTTCCTCTGCCTGTTCCGGAAAATAAAACGCCATAAAATCCCGAAAATACAATTCTATCGCCTCTTTCCACGGCGTATCGTAATCGTTTTGGCGAGGTTTGCGGGTTTTGCGAACCCGCTTTTGGGGTGGTTTGTCTTTGGTGTTTGGCATCCGATCAAACTCATTACTCATGTTCCGAAGAATCGTTGAATACGGTGTCGAGTGTGCGTGCCTCCAATACCCGGTCTGTCCAGTACTCCAGTTGAGTCTGGGTCGCCGTCGTCAGGCGTTGTTCCAGATACTCTGGCAGGGGGCCAAACCGTTTCTTGAGTTGGCGAAGCAGTATGGTTCGCTCACCGTTTAATAATCCTCTCTCCAATCCCTGCTCTAATCCTATATGTCTTCCCTTTTCAATGGCATAGCGTTCAAATGATGATACAAAAGGCATGGTGGTATTCCTCTGTGAGTTTTGAGTTAATTCTTGCCATAACGCTTGATTGAGTTCATCCGGCAAACTGATCAGCCAATCGAGAATACCCAGAAAATGGTGTATTTTGCTTTCCTTCCAGGCTTTCTCGCTCAGCAATTGAATTAAATGCGCTTTTCCATCATAGCGTTCCTCGACATTTGTCAGGGTTTTGCGCGATAGTAAATGCGCGGCGGTGACCAGAGCGAAGGGATTATCTTCTGTTAACAGTTGGTCGATATCAGGGCGGTAGTCCAGCAGTTTTACTGTGGGAAACTCCAGAGAATGCCGGGTTCCCAATACATCGTAGCCATATCGGTTGGGTCTCCAGCC
>JBPCSC010000474.1:0-9677 GCA_051007495.1 Methylococcaceae bacterium
CCGATGAACAGGCCCCGGAGTGGGCGAATCACTATCAGGCACTGAAACATCAGCGCAGAGCCATCACCTTGCTTTGGGAGGGGCGATACGGGCTGTGGCTGGCGGCTGAATATCTGCCGCGTTTCAAGGCAGTTTATTCATTTGATGCCGATGCACCCCGGCCTTCCAGCCTGGAACACCCCGACCCCGTGCTTGAACCTGCCGATGCCTGGGCCAGCCTGCCGGAGGCAATCCAGCAGGAATCCTGGGCTGCCGAATCGGCTTTGCGAGAAATACTGCGGTTGCGCCTCAGTCATACCGGCCCGATCACCGCTCAACTTCTGGCCGATCAACTCAAACTGCCCCTTACGCATACTGAACAGGCATTGATGGCTTTGGAGGGCGAAGGCTTTGTGCTGCGAGGGCGATTCACCCGGGATGCCGCTCAAATAGAATGGTGTGAACGTAGGCTTTTGGCCCGCATACACCGCTACACCCTTCATCGTTTGCGTCAGGCGATAGAACCGGTCAGCCAGCAGGTGTTTATGCGTTATTTGTTGCGTTGGCAGAGGGTCGATGCCGAACACCGCTTGCGTGGGGGTAGTGATTCCCTAATGGTGTTGCTGGCCCAACTGGAAGGATTTGAAGCTGCTGCGGCCGCCTGGGAGATGGACATTCTCTCGGCCCGACTGGATGCCTACGATCCGGATTGGCTGGATGGTTTGTGCGTATCAGGCCGAACAACCTGGCTACGCCTGTCACTGGCAGAGGGGCTTACCCCGGTTAAAACCTCGCCGGTCGCATTGGTCAGCCGCAATCAACTCAAGCTGTGGCTCACTTTGGCTCAACACGCGAATCCTGACGCGCTCTCCGCCTCAGCCCGATTTGTGGCACAGATTCTGGCCGAGCGAGGGGCTTTGTTTCTGGATGAACTGACCGAGCGCAGTGGATTACTCAAAACCCAAATGGAGCCGGTGTTAGGGGAGTTGGTGGCTCGGGGTTATGTGTCATCCGACAGTTTCAAAGGCTTACGTGCCTTATTGATACCCGAACAAAAGAAAAAACGTTTTCACGCACTGGCCGCCAGTTTAGGTGAGGCCGGACGCTGGACGCTGATACGCGAGGTGACGCCCAGCCACACAGCAGCAGGGCTTGCCGACGATCAACTGGCCACAGTGGCTATGCTGCTGTTGAGGCGTTATGGGATAGTGTTCAAGGCTATGCTGGGCCGTGAACACACGGTTCCTGCCTGGCATACCTTGTTGCCGGTATACCGTAGGCTGGAAGCGCGGGGCGAGTTACGGGGAGGACGGTTTGTGGCCGGTGGGTATGGCGAACAATTCGCCCTGCCCGAAGCCGTGGAGGCACTGCGTGCAGTCAAAAAACAGCCCGAGTCAGGCGAGTTCGTGGTGCTGTCAGCGGCCGATCCGCTCAACCTGCCCGGCATCATCACGTCAGGCCAGCGTGTGCCGTCTTTGCCGGGCAATCGTTTACTGTACCGGGATGGGCTTTTGTTGGCGATACAAACCGGACAAGCGATACGCTTTATTGAACCGATCGAAAGCCAGGAAGAATGGTCACTCAGGCAGCGTCTGGAACGCCACCCGATTCCACCGAAACTAAGGGCGTGGTCTTGAGGATGGAGCGATGATGTTTCTCACGCCCCAAGGGCAAGGGCAAGGCAGGAAACATTATGACTGGGGCAAGGTTCTGATGGCCGACGGATGCTTGAGCAACAAGGCGGGTTTGTCACGGTAACGGTAAATCCACCCACGCAGTTCTACCCGCTGACCGAGGTAGGTGTTCAGATTGGGGAACGCCCCCTGGTTGGCCCGGGCTATTCGGGCCTGAAAACCGCCAGCCAGAATCAACGTACGGTAGGCGCGGGTGTCTTCAATCCGCTCGACACGGCCGAGTAGTCGTTGCCAACCGTGTGCGAATGATTCTCCGGTCTGGTTCAGTTCCCGAACGGCATATTCAGGCCGCTTCCACAAACCCAGTCGAGCTTTTTCGGCCTGCCGTTCGGCCTCCATCAGTGCAGCGGCATACCGTACATTGGGTGGATAAATGTCGACATGGGCTAAACCCTGTTGTACTAAACTGAGATTGATGTGCTCGCCTTGGTCGGTGTACACATAAGCCAATAGCCTGCCGTAGTGATCCCGCTGTTCTACATCCGGTTCTAATCGGATGATCTGCCCATTTAATCGCTGTTGCAACCAGGTGCGGGCTTCGTCGCCACCCGGTTCAGCGGATTTACGCGGGCTGCCGATTTCCGGCGTATTGATCCCCAGCAAGCGCACCTTATCGCCGTTATCCAGTTGCACGGTATCGCCGTCATATACGCGCTTTACTCGATAAAACCGTTCGGGATGAGGGGCTAAAGCTAACCGCTTGGCCCCGATTTCGGAATGGTCGGCATAATGGGTGTGACCGGTTGTGTCCACCCAACGGTAGACCTCAGCGGCCGGTGTGACCTGAATAAACCACAGCGTTAGCCCAAGTCCGGCCCACACACGGTGTAACCGGAGGGGCTTACTGCTTGCGCCGTTCGGCTTCTTCCGCCAGAAATTGTCGTAAGCGTTCATCAATCACCGCGTTCAAGTAGTAATTATTGCCGGCCACTTTTTGGGCCAGACGGTAGTGAATAATGGCGGCACGAGTCTGACCGGCCGCATAATAAGCTTCGCCCAGATAACGGTGGGATTCGGCTTCCTGCCCGAGTCGGCTGTAGGTTTCTCCCAGCAATTCATATACATCGGGATTGGCCCCCTGATAACGGATGTAGCCGTCCAGCAGCTTTCGGGCTTGTTCCGGTTTGCCTGTGGTCAGCAGCACCCGGACATAGCTCAAAGTCATGGCGCGGTTGTCGGGAAACCGATCCAAAGCCCGCTCGAACAAGCGGGCCGCTTCCTGGAAATTTTTGTCCTCGACTTCAATCTGGGCCAACGCCTGAGCAAATTGTGACTGGTCGGGATACTCGCTGACCAGTTTCTTGAGCAGTGGTCGGGCCTCGCTCAGTCGCGAATTGGCCACCAGCGACAAGGCCAGGCCATAGCGGGTAACGTCCCGCTGCATTTTGTCTCCTTGTGTTTCCAGTGCTTTGAAATGATTCAGGCTATCTTGTGGGTTCGCGGCAGTGCTGACCCTCAGTTTGGCGCGAATGATGGAATAGGCAAAAGAATCAGGATATTGCCGGTAAGGGAATTGTTCGGCCCGGCCTCGGGTGTCGGAGATACGCGAGACCGTTACCGGGTGGGTCAGTAGAAACTCAGGTATGTTACGCCCGGCAAAGCGGGTTGATTGCTGCATACGCTCGAAAAAACTGGGCATGGCTCTAGGATCAAAACCGGATTTGGACAGCACCTGCATACCCACCCGATCGGCTTCGGCTTCGTTGTCGCGGGTGAAGTTAATCTGAAACTGGGTAACGGCCGCTTGTGCCGCCACGATGGCCGCCTGGCTCATCTGCCCTCCACCCGCCTTGGCACCGAGCAACACACCGACCAGCATGGCCGCAGCGGCCGGCAAGGATAAACGCCCGGCGGCCTGGATGGCCTGATAAATATGCCGCTGGGTTACGTGGGCGATTTCGTGTCCGAGCACTGAGGCGAGTTCGCTTTCAGACTCGCTGGTTAGAATCAAGCCAGAGTTCACTCCGATATACCCACCAGGACCTGCAAAAGCATTGATGGCCGGGTCGTTGACTACGAAAAAATGAAAGGTTTGGGTGGGTGTATCGCTGACGGCGGTCAGTTTTTGACCCAGGCTTTGGATGAAATCGAGGACTTCCGGATCCTCGTCAATTTTGAGTTGTCCGTGCAGGCTGCGAAAAAAGGCGGCCCCTAACTGGGTTTCCTGTAGTGGGGTCATCAGTGTGCCGGTCGGATCGCCCATATCGGGCAGTACCGATGTGGTTTCGGCCTGCACTACAGACAAATGGGTGCTTATGAGCAGGCTGGTCAGCAGTGTGCGGATGTTCATGTGGGGCATGGGCCACAGTGGCCGGAGGATAATAATCGCTGAAGAATTGAGAAGTGGGGTTAAGCGGCAGGCTTAACCCTAATCGAGAGTACAGCGACTCAGACGCGGACGCAACATCCAGTGTTCCACTTGGGCGCACCGCTTTCTTAACCTTAGCCCATACACCAGCCATCAATAAATGAACCCGACACCCAGATTGAATTCATCCGGTTGAGTCCCTGAAGCCGAGCGAATGTTGCGGTAATCGGCCTTGATGGCGATGTTGGGAATCGGCTTGTAGGTTAGTCCGCCCTGGTAAATCCAGCGATCGTAGCGGCCATCATCGTTAAACCCTGTCGCCACTTTTGCCAGGGAATCGTATTGCTCATAACGGAAGAAAGGAGCCAGATAATGGCTGCTGTCTTTGAACAGCAGCGGCATGACATCGTAGGCCCCTTCCGCATACCAGCCATAATTCTGTTTGCCTATGGTTTCGCCTTTGGCCATGCTCAGGGCGGCGGCATTGTCGACCGACCCAAACGCCCCCAAAGCACGGAATTCCCAGCCCTTGTAATGCCACTGCAAATGACCTTCGTGGAGTTGAGTGTACGCATCAACCCGGTCGCCATGGAATCGATTGTCTTGACCGGCGTTGCCCATGTAGGTCGAAGCCCCTAGCGTCAAACCGGACACAAAGCCTGGGGTGTAGTCCAGCCTGCCTGTGAAAGCAAAATCTTCGGCCAGGGCCATACTTCCCCCCTGTCGACCCTCTGCAATACCGCTACTCTCATAACCCTTGGCATTCAAACCGTTGACGGCATACATGCGGTACTGCAAGCCGGGCAGGATTTGGCCAAACAGACCAGCCCCCATTTCCCGCCAGGTGGATGGAATGATAAAGCGTTCCACATCGGGGCGGCGGTTGCCGTGAAAGGTTACCGGTTCATGGATTTCATTGATAAACCCCATCGGCATCAGCATCAAACCCGCCCGCACGTTGGCGTAACGGTTCAGCAGAAAATCGAGTTGGGAAAATTCCACCGACACTTCGCCCTTTTCCTCGGATCCTTCGCCTGTCGTGGCGTGTTCGTACTCAATTTCATTGTTGAGGATGATCCAGTCATTGAACTTGTACCCAAAGTACAACACCGCCCGGGCCAGGTCGAGGGTGTCTTTGGCGGTGCCTTTGTCTCCGGTGTAGTCGGTGTAAAACGCTTCACCATAACCGCCAATCGACATACCCCGGTTGACTTTGTACACCCCAGAAGCCGCAGGACCCAAACCGTACTCGCTTTTGTATTCGCGTTTTTCGGGGATGAGTAACTGGGTTTTAAGCTTTTGCACTTCCGAAGCCAGAATGTCGGTTTTGCGGTCGGTGTCGGTTTTTGCGGCTTTTTCTGTGTTGCCTGTCGTGGCTTGCCCGTTGGTTGCGGCGGGCGGGTTGGGTGTGGGTTCGTTTGGCGCGGTACGTTTTTTTAAAAGATCAATTTCCTTTTGCTGCTGCTGGATGATAGTCCACATTTCTTCCATGGTGGCGGGCATGGCGGCTTCTTTGGCCAGAACGTTCGCATGAACCAAGGCGACGGCGGTTGCAACACAAAATGTAATCGGGAGTTGGCTTGTCTTCACAGGAATGATCTCATCGGTTATTGATCGGTGAGATCGATTGTATAGCGACGACCGCGTTGTTGCAAATCGTTCGCATTTGTATTCGCATCGACCGGACGCATCGCGCAACAGATGGTGTTTCTGTCACGCCGCTTGGCTTAGGCGTTCTGCAAATCCCCACCACCACCCGATTACGATGAGGCCGCATTCCAACTCCAGCGACTTATTAACCTGGTTAGGGGTTATGTTGGATATAAATCAGTATCCGTACTGAATCCAGAACCATAAATCAACAATATCTCGGCATGATATTGACGAATGGTTCCCGGGCAATCACACATTTAAAATGTTATACAACTGATGCAGGGGCGGTAATATCATCATCTTCGCCAGTTCAATCAGTATCAGGGGAATCATGGGCGATAAGTCAAATCCACCTACCGAAGGAAACCACCGCCGCCCCGGGGCAAGCAGGGGTTCTGCCAAGGTATTCAACAAGGCCGCACCCGGATTACGGGCAGGGGTTCCGAGCCAACTCAACAGTACACTGCCCATGATGATGAAGAAAAATACATTCAGTACCAGTTCAATCAACTGCATGACCGACCATACTGCCAGTGATGCCGGGGTAATACTGGCTCCCTGCAGGAGAAACTGAATATAACCATCCAGCATTTGCAGGCTCAGCATCAATACCAAAGCCGCACTATCCACCCGCCGCACTGTGGGTATTATTTTGCGTAGAATCCTCAGCGGCGGATGCGTGGCCTTGATGACAAACTGGGATATCGGATTGTAGTAATCCGCGCCAAACCATTGCAGTAAAAACCGGAGCAAAACCGCAAAGATATACAAACTGAACAGGGTTTCAACCAGGAACAATGCCGGGTTGATAAAATAAGTGGGTGACATATTAGCTCCTCAAAATTCGTGACAGTTCATCCGAACGCTGACCGGCAGCCTGCATGGCCTCCAGCACGATGGATGAGAGTTCTTTATTTTCAAACATTTTAATGGCCTGTTCGGTGGTGCCACCGGGTGAAGTGACCCGGCGACGCAATTCGGCAGGCGTTTCATCCGATTCCAGTGCCACCTTGGCGGCCCCCAGTGCCGTTTGTTGCGTCAACAAACGGGCAACCGTCCTGTCTAGCCCCATAGCCACAGCGGCATCTTCCATGGCTTCCATTAACAGGAAAAAATAAGCCGGGCCACTGCCCGATAATGCAGTAACCGTATCAATCAAGGTTTCCTGCTCCACCCACACGGTCAAGCCCACCGAGCGAAGTATGGCCTCAGCCTGATTGCGATCCGTCGTGGTGGCCTGCGGATTGGCCAGCAAAGCCGTAGCTCCTGATCGAACCAAGGCCGGCGTGTTAGGCATGGTGCGAACCACGGCCACGCCACCGCCTAGCCATTCTTCCAGGGCATCCAGCGTAATGCCCGCTGCCACGCTGATGACCAGCGGATGTTTTTTTTGTACGCCTGCGGCAATCCCTCTAACCACCTGCTGCATGACCTGCGGCTTTACCGCCAGTATCAAAATATCGGCCTGTTCGACCACGGCCGCGTTATCGGTGACGGCATGAATCCCGAAGCGTTCGCCTAGATGAGCCGATTGCTGTGCATCAATGTCAGCAGCCCAAATGTGGTCGGTCGGCCAGCCATCTGCCAACAACCCGCCAATCAAGCTGCCCGCCATGTTTCCCGCGCCGATGAATCCTAAAACCTTGTTTCGCATTGAATGTACCTGAAGTTAAAGAGTGATGAGGTGTGTAGCCGAATGGGGGTGCAAAATAACAAAACCCGGAGATTGGCTCAAGGAAAAGGATGCCGGGAATTGGCCGAGACCCTCACGAAAAGCCGCGTGTTACGTAACGTGTGTTTCTGTGGTTTATCGGGGTTTATCTTGCACTCGACCAGTCTTTAGGGGTGTTCAGATTGGTCAGTACCTCAGGACGATCGTGGTAATCCGCCCTTATCATCCTGTGTTTTGTGAACCAGCCTTCTACTTTGCGTTCGCCCTCCGCCAGGTAACAGGCCAAGCTCTCAGCCAGGTTGGTATTAACCAGGGCCACAACCGGGTATAAGCGGATTCCATCGGTTACGGTGCAGATGTCACAGTCATGATCTCGCCACGCCGTGTACAGTCGGGTTAAGCAGCTTCCGTCAAAATGCGGCATATCACAGGGCAAGCAGAGTACCCAGGGTGTCCGGGCTTGGCGCAAGGCCATTAACAGGCCGGCCAAAGGGCCTGCGTATCGGTCATCTGCATCGCTGAATACGGGATAACCCCAGGCGCGATAGGCCTCCAGATTGCGATTGGCGTTGATGATAATGGTGTCTGTCACTTCGGATAAAGCCCGGATTGCGTGGGATACCAAGGGTTGTCCCTGGTAGATCAGCAAGCCTTTATCCTGCCCGCCCATGCGTTGCCCCTGCCCGCCACACAACACCACCCCGGTGATAGGTGGCGAATCCGGTATCATGCTGTCTCTGCTGAAATCTTCCGAGAGAGTCGTGTCAATCATGTTTGAATATAAAAATAACAGTGTATGGGTGGCGATCTTGTTGCTAAGCGTTTGGCTCACCGGGTGTACGGGGGTACTGCCTCGGCCCGAGCGTCATCTTTATCAGGCCGAAACCGGAAAACCCTATGCCGATGTGCTGGCCGAACTGGAACTGGCGATTACCGAGCAGAATTTTCGAATTACCGGGCATAACAAAATTGGCAGTGTTATCCGGGAGCGGGAAGGACAATCCTATCCCGATTACGATACCTTTCAGTTTTGCAATCTCACCACAGCGCGGGAAATTTTGGACATTTCACCGGAAGCAGTCACCTGGATGCCGTGCAATATTACGTTAAGACAGGAAGGGCTAAAGGTCATTGTGACCACCACCCTGTTGCCGACCGATTCAGCAAATGTCAGACTGAACACTCTAGCCGAACGCATTAACCGGCAACTCCAACAGATTGTCGATTTTGCTGTCGAACGTTGAGGCTGTTTTCCAGCCCTGAATACACCTTCTCATCCATCTGCCCGGATCATCTTCATGAATAAGCCATTGCTGACATCGTTGCTGCTGTCTCTGATTTGTCTGAACGCTTTGCCCGTCCAGGCCGCCAAAAAGTCGGCTCCTCCCCCCGCTGCTGCGGCCATCAATGATTTTCCTACCCAAGCCCGTATGGAGTATGTGTTGCAGTGCATGGGCGATCATGGCGGGCAAAATCTCAACACCCTGTACCACTGTGTTTGTGCGGTGGATACCCTGGCCGCAGGCATGAAATACGAGGAATACACCCAAGCCCAGATTTTTACGCAGGCCATCAACATGGCCGGTGATCGCGGGGCTGAATTCCGTGACCCGCCCCAATCCGCTCGTCTTCGCGCCAAGCTGAAAGACACTCTAACGAAAGTCGAAGAACAGTGCTTCCCGGCTAAAGTGACTACTGAAGCAGACAAGAAATAGAGCCATTATTCCGCTACCGATATGCGCATCATCACGCTCAATGTTAATGGCATACGCTCGGCAGCCCGCAAGGGTTTTTTTGAGTGGCTGGCCACCCAAAATGCCGATTTCGTCTGCCTGCAAGAGATTAAGGCTCAGAATCATCAACTGGAAGATGCCTTGTTTCATCCTGAGGCTTATCACTGCTATTACTTGCCTGCCGTCAAGAAGGGCTACAGCGGGGTTGGTCTGTACGCACGCACTCGGCCTGATCGGGTTATCGAAGGCATAGGCTGGGATGATTTCGATGCAGAAGGGCGTTATCTGGAAGTGCAGGTCGGGGCACTCAGCGTGGTGTCGTGGTATCTGCCTTCGGGTTCATCCGGGCCAGAGCGTCAGGCTGTGAAATTTGATTTCATGGCGCGCCTCACGCCCTATCTGCACTCCTGTAACGAAAGCGGTCGCGATTACATTTTGTGTGGAGACTGGAACATTGCCCATAAACCTATAGACCTCAAAAACTGGCGTTCCAACCAAAAAAACTCAGGGTTTCTACCTGAAGAACGTGCCTGGATGGATCAGGTGTTGGACGAAAAGGCTTGGGTGGATGCCTTCCGGGTGGTTAATACAGGCTCGGAAGAATACACCTGGTGGTCGAATCGGGGTCAGGCTTGGGC
>JBPCSC010000475.1:0-5496 GCA_051007495.1 Methylococcaceae bacterium
TGCCGGTTCCCGTTCCAGTACCGTTAGGCGGCGTGCCAGTTCCAGTTCCAGTTCCAGTACCGTTAGGCGGAGTGCCGGTTCCCGTTCCAGTCCCAGTGCCGTTGCCGGTTCCTGCGCCATTACCCTTGGGTGGAGTGCCAGTGCCGGTTCCCGTGCCGTTAGGTAAAGTACCTGTGGAACCTGAGGTTCCCGCTATGCCACTGGTATAACCAGAAATGAATTGAACTTCATCCACTCCCAACAGTACAGGAGGATTGGCCAGAGTGTTGGCGGCTTTGGTATCGGTTGGACTGACCGTGGTATTGTACGTATTCGCCACGCATTTACCCGTGGTATCAACCCCATAAGGACCACGGCTATAAACAATAAAACTACCCGCGCCAGTATTACCAACCGCAGTGTACATGTTGGTCTTGGATCCTGCTGCGACTACAGCATCTTTAGCGGTGACAATCTTTTTAAGAATGGCCGAAGTAGCCGTTCCTTTACAATTGGTTGTGAAATTATTAAGCAGCACGGCATCAAGTACTGAATGCCCAATTGGGAGCCAGTACACTTCATACAAAGTAAACGGATCAGCCAACGCACCCGTTACATTGACCACAATGTTGCCGCTTTTTATTTGAACGGTGCCAACAGTCAAAGCATCCCCGCCACAAGTGCCCATGGACGAGGAGCTAAAAGTAGTGTCAGTACAGCGAACCAAGGCCGTTTGATAGTCCGGTGGAGTGACGGCCCAGGTGTTTGAAGGGGATGTAGCCAAGGCCATAAGCGAGGCTGCTGCAGTCAACAATTTTTTTGACATGATTAAAACTTACCATTTTTGAAGTGAGTGAAGAGAACGTCCGGGATACTACCATTTTATAATTGACATTGTCCACTACAATAAGGATATTTGAATTCCGGAACAATATCCAGAGCCGATATGCATTATATTATCTGGCCTGACGATAACCCTAAAAGCAGTATGTGACCACTCCCGTGCGGAAGCGAGAAAGCGGTCACATACAGGATTTGACTCAATAATTAACGGCTATACCGCCATAAGCGGCAATACCATAAGTACCATAGCCGTACACTTCCTGATAAGTCTGATCAAACACATTATCCAGGCGTCCATACAGCTTGATCTGACGGTTGAGGGCATAATCACCCGCCAGATTAACCAGTACATAACCCGGGGCCTGAACCCGAGTGCCGATACTGGCAATATCGTCCCGTTGGCCTATCATCAGAATAGTCACCTGAACACCGGCAGTATCCGGCCATTGATAGCGGGCCGTGAAACTGCCTTTGTGTTCCGGGCGGCGCAATAAAGTCAAGCCGGTAGCGGCATTGTGGGTTTGTGTCCAGGTATATTGGCCGGTCAAATGCACGGCCTTGATGGGGGTATAGTCGAAGAAGGTTTCCACCCCTGAACTTCGGGCACTGGCCAGGTTTTGCAGTCCATCCAGAAAACTGGGTCCGAAATCTATGAGTTGCCGGTAGTGATTATCGAACCAGGTCGCTCCGGTTTTGAACCCGTGCGCCGCTAAACCATACTCGACTCCCGCATCCCAGTTGATACTGGTTTCCGGTTTTAGATCCGGATTACTCGGCACGATAAATCCACCACCAAAATCCAGCGGTGCATACAGTTGGCTCAAGGTGGGCGACTTAAACCCGGTTCCGTACCCCCCTTTGAGCGACAACCCCAAAGCGTCTACAGGAATAATTTCAGTGGCCCGCCATGTTACCTTACCGCCAAATCGGTTATTTTCATCGTAGCGCACGGCCAGGTGCGTATGAGAATACCCCGCCAGATCTATTTGATCGTTTCCGAAAAAACCAATGGTATTCATGGTTTTACCGGCAAACAGGCTGTTATACGGCCCGTATTGTGAAATACTCTGATAATCCTGTGTTACCCGGTCTTCCTCATCCTCAATGCCAAACCCAAGCGTATTGGTTTCATGCAGACGAATACGGTTGAGCCAATCGACCTTAAGTTTTTCCCCCAGATAAGTTGCCTGGCTTTTATCCAGAGGGTGTAGAGTATCGAGCGGATTAACCAGACGACGGTCGGAACGGGAATACGCCAAACCCAAAGTCTGAGTCCAGCGTTGATCAAATAACTTTAACTGACCCTGGCCCCGGGTATAGAGTTGTTCGGTAGAACTGCGGTAATTGGGATCATCACACGCTTTACCATTGCAGGCATCCAGGTCTGAACCGGCCTGCTGAAAGCGAGTACTCCAGTCAAACTCAAGCTGATCATTCACCACATACCCCAAACGCTGGGTTACGGTGGTATTGGCATACGCATCCCGCTCAGTATTGCCATAACGACGATCCGCCGCCGACACTCCGCCGGTCTGATACCGACTGGCACCCAGTTGATACTGTAATGGACCACGAGACCCGCTGATGCTTCCCCCGGTTTTATACGTGTCGTATAACCCGCCTTCTGCAAAGGCATGGAGTTGAGGAACGCCCTGTCCTTTGCGAGTAATGATATTAATGACACCGCCTATGGCATCTGAACCGTACAACGAACTTTCGCCGCCTCTGAGTATTTCTATGCGTTCAATCTGGTCGGTTTGCAGATCGGCAAAATCAAAGGTTCCGGCAGGATTGCCTGGATCGTTCATTTCCATGCCGTCCATGAGTACCAGCGTGTGATTGGAATTGGCACCACGCAAAAATACGGAGGTCACCTGACCTGGCCCGCCGCTACGCATGACATCCAGTCCAGGCACGCCTCTTAAGGCTTCGCTGACGGTTTGTACATGACGGGCAGACAAGTCATCAGCGGTGATAACCGTGATGGAACTGCCGACCTGACGCAAAGGCAAAGGGGAGCGAGTGGCGGTGACCACCACGGGTTCGAGTTCTGACGGGTCAGAACGGGCGACCACACTGTGGCCAAAACTGAGGAGAGAGACGCAGGAAAGAATGAGGGATGAGAATTTTTTCATGTTGATCTGCCAAAAAACAGCCGAGCGCACCCGCACGGCATGGGAAGAATCAACGGAGATAAGACTCGGGCGTGCCGAATCGCCCTCCGCGACTCTGGTTATTGGCGTACAGGCCGGTATCCGGGCTTATCAGTGGTATTAAAACCAGGCCAACCGCCTTCCCATGCTGAATGAGCACAGTGGCTTAAAGGTTGGCTTTGACTGATCGACCGTTGCGGGGGCAGCGTGGGCATAGGAATAAATCCGCACCCACGTCCCGTTTAACCCGTGTCAAGACACGAGCACCTGAACGCGGGGCAGATGGTAACAGAAATATGAGGCTTACAGGGATATTGAGAGTGCAATTACTCAGGTTCCAGACGTTCAATAGCCAATAGCGGCAGTATGGACTGGATGGCAGAATCCTGGGCGAAATATTTTTGCACGGCATGATCCTTCAAATAATTGGTCAACGCGATTAAAGTCATGGTTTGATCCAGGCTAAGATAGCTATACGACACTTCTCCCGTGGCCGGATTAACGGCATCGTAAAAACCAAAGTCACCATATACAGGGTAGCGTTCTGTCAGGGTTTTAAGGTTGGCAATCGCCTCGGTGGGTTCAGTCATTAAAGCCAGTGCCGAAACGTGCGGCGTTACCACACCGGAAGCATATCCGGCCAGGCCCAAAGCCTTAATGCCATATTCATCATAATGTGCCATTCGTCCGGGCGTGGAACTGGGCGACATACCCCACACCGGATAATTTAATTCCTCTAGCGCGTATAGCCTGTGAACCGTCGTGTGTATGCGATTGTTATACCCCAACCCGTGGGGTGCGTAGTGCTGTTCATCCAGTATTAAACCCGGCATTAAAGCCTCAAACAGACTCCCACCCCATGAAGGAACATAGCGAAAATCCCGCCATTGATAATACCCCCCCATCCAGTGGTATCCTCCACCGGTGTGCTCGGTACGATCCAGGGGTAACTGTGATTGCCAGGTTTGTTCCGCAGGAAATGTTCTCACCAGGTTAAACCAGTGTTCGGACGGAATATCCCCCTTACTCATGGCGATAATGCTGCCCAGGCGGGATTCAGCATACATTACCCCATAATGCATATTTGACCTCTGCCCCATATTGACATGCTGGCCATGCGTCATCAAGCGGGTTTCAGCATCATAAAAGTGGCGATAATCCATAGCCTCCAGCAAGCGGGTACAACGGGGTGCCAGTTCAGGATAAGCCTGACGAATAACCATTAAACCGGCCGATAACCAGGCCGAGTCTACAAACGAAACAAAATGGCTGGTACGTTCCAGGGTAGTTGTATTGTAGTAGTTATAAAAAAAGCCTTTCCAGGTTTCCAGGCTATCCAGAGTGGTGAGGGTTGTGGTCAGCTTTTGCACCGCTTCAGCGCGACTGATAAAACCCAGTTCATGCGCCGACAATACCCCTAACACATATAAACCCACAGTAGATATGTTGGTGTAATCCCCTATGGCCGCCCGACCGGGTTCCAGAGTATCACTGGCGAGTTGAATGCGGTCTATGGGGAGACCATGCCGCCCATCCACCAAAGCCGCCACTCCGCGCCAGGTATCTGTGGCCACGCGCAACAAAAAAGCCTGATCGTCGCGGGGTAAGGCATTCGCTTCAGTCAGAAACCGGTTCGGCCAACCGAGCATACGGTTTCGTATGGCGTTCATTACGTTTTGCTCAGATCCCAAAGCAGTGGCCCATGCCGTTCGTTGTTCAGGAATCAACGGATCATTCCGGCCTGGTCCGGCTTGGCCGGTTTGAATCAGGCTGATATTACCCACACTAAACCCACCGGTACGCACCTGCCCGGCATCCACGGCCACCGTCAGCGACACCGCCGTCAAATGCTCCCACTGATCAAGCCCGATAAACTGGTTAAGCGGGATCACCATACGTTTCCACTCGGTAGTTACCCCCCCTAGCCGATAACGCCCCACGATCAGTTTGCCCGGCAAAGCCGGATCGGGTCGCTCAAAACGCAACTCCAATTCAGAATGAGGCGTTTCTGTCACGTCACGCTTAACCCAAAAAACCAAATGATCGTAACCGCTGGCATTTACATCCGAAAGATCCCGTTTCAAACCATAACCACCCTCAGGCAGGGCCGCAGACGAGGTATTTATTTCATAAGTAAGGTGTGCGCCGGGATGATGTTCAGGATCGGACTCACCGGAAACCACCCGAACAAAGCGTTCAGTACCCGGTAATACCCCCCAATGATTAAAACCATCCGGCCCGAAATCCACCAAAACCACATTCTTATGAACCTCAGGTACATACGCCCCTAAATCATGCGCGTCTACAGCAGACATGGCCAATAACCAGGCAAAGAAAAATAAATGATTGGGCATTTTTTGGGGGTTTAGGGGCTAGGGGCTAGGGATTAGGGGTTAGTGGATCAACTCACCCCTCTCCATGTATACCAGTCCAGGGTTCGTAAAGTCCGGTAGTGGGTATGCCAAAAACATCCAGTATTCTGCCTACGGTTTCGTCTATGAGTTGATCGAAGGTTTTGGTT
>JBPCSC010000476.1:0-3826 GCA_051007495.1 Methylococcaceae bacterium
CATTGAGGGTATCCGCATCGGTCACGGCTGTGAGACTGACCAGAAGACTGAGGACGGCGCAGTCCTGCGTGATCCAGTTGTCGCGGCCACCTGGATTTGGCCACAGGGCAAAGGCACGCAGGTCAATGATTCCGGCAAAGTCACCGACGACGGCATGGCTCCTTTGAGCACTGGCTGTGATGCCACCAATGCCAACTGCAGCGGTGCAGGCAGTCAGCCTTCGGTGGCTCGCATTGCCGATTCCAGCAAAAAACCCTCTGATGCCTCTGGCCTGGGCGTAGGCGTGGCCACCACCCTGGCGAGTGAACTGGTTCATCCTTTGGTGTCCTGCACAACGGATCCAACCACCCACGCTCAAACCTGTGTGCAGTCCATAGGTACTGAACCTGTCACCACTATTGGTGGCCGGATGCAGTTTCTGGGGAATATCGGATATTTCAAGAACAACCGCGACACCAAAATCGGTGGCGGTGGCCTCTGGGCCAGTGGTAACAAATTTACGGCGGATCAAATTGCCGCTATGGGCGTAGGCTCAGTCGGTGCGCCCTACCATAACGCCATTCAGGTGTTGTGGTCGGATACGGCGGATACTTCCAAGGTTGGGCCGATGTTTTTCTCGCCCACCAGTTGCGCCAGAAAGCTGGTGGTTCGTCTGGCTGGAGCCGATGTGTGCCACATGGACGTATCCCGCGCCAAAATCAATGATGGCCACAGTGGCAACTTCTGGATGGGCGGCCCTACCGCCAAGTTCACCAATGGACACGGTGTACATGAAAACTTCTGGCTGGGGTACACCCTGCTGGTGCGTGACGTAACGAAAAACCCCTACCCCACCACCGGATGTACAGATGCGGTTAATGGGGATTACGACCTGGTAGTCATGCCTACCAAAACTGAAATTGATGCTGGCCTGCCGTTCCCTGGCTTTGCCAGACTGCCCTAAACCTGGCTTGGTGCTTTCCGGCAGGGATGCCGGAGTCCAGTTTATGCCTGAGGGCCTGTGTTAATGCAGTCATTCAAACTGGCCGCATCAACACAAACCCTAATTGAACGAAGGGCGAATATCGCCAATACTACTCGCCAATAATCTTGACCAATACCCGCTTACGGCGGCGGCCATCAAATTCTCCATAAAATATCTGCTCCCAGGGTCCGAAATCCAGGCGGCCTTCAGTAATGGCGACCACCACTTCCCGCCCCATCACCTGACGTTTGAGATGCGCGTCTCCGTTATCTTCGCCGGTGCGGTTGTGCAAATATCGGTTAATGGGTTCATGTGGGGCCAGTTGTTCCAGCCAGGTTTCATAATCGCGGTGCAGGCCGGATTCATCGTCATTGATAAACACTGAAGCAGTAATGTGCATGGCGTTGACCAGACACAAACCCTCCCGAATGCCACTTTCTGCCAGGCAGTTTTGTACTTCGGCAGTGATATTTATAAACGCCATACGCGACGGCGCATTAAACCAGAGTTCTTTTCGGAAACTGTTCATATTATTCAGACACCTCGCCTATGTATTTCTTGTAGGCATCAATCCAGTTGGTGCGGAACAAATCCTGGGCTTCATTCAAAGTCATTTCTCCTTTGCAGACCTTGCGGCTAATCACTTCTTCAAGATAATCCTTTCTGCGGGCCGACCATTTAGCCACCAGCGGTTGCGGCCAGATATTGCGGATATCGGTAGGATGGCCACCCAGAGATAATGGAATCAGGTGGTCTTCATGGTAATGCCTGGGGCTGGTATCCGAGTAATGGTATTGCTCGATTTGCTGCTTTTCCATATCTTCCAGCCATGAGGCCGGCGGCAAATGGGCCTGGCTCCAGCTTATGGGTTTTTGTTTGCAGATGGACTCCTGAATGTTATCGGCCGTGACTTCAGGGTCGGTGGCCCCTGGCGTGATAGCCGGATCGGGCAAGTCGCCAGCCAGGCTGTAAGCAGAATAGAACGCAGTAATGAATAAAAAAACAAGAGAACGCATGTGAGGCTCCAAAAGGGGTATGGTGGTTGTAGGGATCAGGGACACGAAAACCGGGTTATTCTAGCAAATGCGTACAAAAATGAGCTTGACGACCTACGAATAACCGGCTGGTTTTTTTCCACTCAAATAGTAGGCGAAAGCAATGACTTCGGCTATGGCCACGTACAATTCACGCGGAATTTCCGTTCCCAAAGGCACACGCGACAACACCTCAACCAAAGCCGGATCGGTATGCAAAGGCACGTCATGCTGCTCTGCCAGCGCGATAATCTGCTCCGCCACCTTGCCTTTTCCGGTAGCGGTGACCCTCGGTGCTGCTTGACCGTCGTAGTACAGCGCGACGGCCACATCAGGTGGATTGATAACGGGGTTCATACCTTGATATCCACCAAGGTATCCGTAACCGCCCGCGTAGACCTGCATGGCCTTTTCAGGCCGCCCGGCAAAGCCGTCACCCGGCCAGGCTCCAACCCGGCCTGACGATAACGCGCTTCCAATACCTCGGTATGAGCGGCAATGTGGGCGGTAGTAGCGGCTACATCGCTCCACAACCAGGTCTCCAGGCGACCCTGTCGCCAGACCAGTCGCCCTTGAACAGTCCCAAGGCCGGGTGGGTTCAGTGTCAGTTCCACCGACCATTCCTCCTCGGCCTGGCGGGCAGATACAGCCGATTCCCGCGTTAAAACAAGCTCAACTGCATCCTGATGCTGACCCTCCTGCACGGGTAAACTCAACTGAAGCACCTGGCGGGTATCCGCCGAATCAGGCAGCGATGCCAGTTGATCCATCACAATATGAGCCAGCGCACCGTCAACATTCCGCGCCAATGCCTCAAGCCCCGTTCGACTGGCCGTATGTACAGGGGAATCCGCCGACTGAATAAGCTCAGCCACGGCGGCCTTGAGTCGGAACAACCGGGCTTTCACATCCCGGCCCAAATCACCCGCCTCCTGAGCCATCAGCCTGGCCTCAAGAAACACGCCCGAATCCAGCATGGCCTGTTGTAAACGCCCAGGCTGAACCAGATTGGCCTGTTGCGGAATAACCGCCATAAACTCACGAATAGCCCCAAGCAGCGGAAGATTCTGCTTAGGCCACGCACCAGTCCCCTCGGCCAACATCCGGGTGAGGGTTGCAATGGGTTCCTGCCGGGGTAAAAACTGGCGCACCGCATCCGCCCGCACCTCAGCCTCAGTCTTGGCTGGCAGGGCATCCGGCATGATTTTGAGTCGAATCACGGCATCCAAAGACGCGGGTGCAACCACCTCCACCTGCAAGCGGGTTCCGGCATGCAAAGGCAAATCACTCTGCGCCGCAAGCATCTGCCCTGAAGACAGCACCCGCAGCAACACACCAGAACCCGCCAAACGTGACTCCACCACCACATCCAGACGCTCCCCGACACGCAAAACCGGACTATCCTTATAACCCGGCGCGACCGGAACAGACACTAATGGGGAGGACGACTGAACCAGCATGACTTAAACAAAAGCAATCAAAGTAAAAAGATCCGCACACATAAACGCACCCAAAGGCGAACACTAGGCTTGAAAAGCAAAGTTTGCACCCACCAACTGAGTAGTATTAGTCACACCCACCAAAGTAGCCAGATCAAAGCCGGATAAAGCGTTGTCTGGTATTGAAATAGCGGTTACAGATAAAGCCGTAGTCAATTGTGCTGCGGCGATATGGACATTAGTATCCGTACCGGTATAAGCAAACAGAAACGCGTCGTATTGAGCAATGGTATTAGGAGTGAACGTCAAAGTGGCACTGCCAAGATATTCAAAAGCATGAACAGCCGAAGAGGCGTTATCGTAAGTAGTATACCCGACCTGTAACAAGA
>JBPCSC010000477.1:0-2119 GCA_051007495.1 Methylococcaceae bacterium
ATAGAAGGCTACGCCAACAAAGGCAAAAGGAACGCGGCGCACTGGAAAGAGGTTTGGCCGTATTGGCCACCATAGGCAGCACTTCGCCGTTCGTTGGTTTGTTCGGAACCGTATGGGGAATCATGCACGCGCTGCAAGGTATCAGCAAAAGCGGATCGGCCAGCCTTGATGTAGTAGCCGGCCCTATCTGTGAAGCCTTGGTCGCTACAGCCATAGCCATAGCCGTGGCGGTACCGGCGGTGATTGGTTACAACTTTTTTCTAAGACGCAACAAAGTCATCTGGGCGCAACTGGATGATTTCGCCACTGATTTTGTGCATCTGGCACTCAAAACCTCATTCCTGATAAAGCCCGCCAAAGTATCTGGAAAAACCGATACCGACTCGGCCAGGAAACTCCACGCGAGGGAGGCGCACGCATAATGGCCATGAACAGTCAAAGTGATGGCGATGACGTAATGAGTGAAATTAATGTCACGCCCCTGGTAGATGTCATGCTGGTTTTGCTGGTGGTGTTTATCGTCACTGCGCCACTACTCACCAACTCCATACACGTTAATCTGCCTAAAACCGACGAAACTGCCCCTCCTGAAATCAAGGAAGCCGTAAACGTGAGTGTGGATAATCTCGGTAAGGTATACCTCGACAAGCGTGAAATTACCCTGGATGCAGTGGAACGCGAATTGAAAACCCTGAAGGTGAATGACCCGGAACTGTCTTTACACCTGAATGCCGATGAGGGAGATAATTATGGGGTTGTGGCCAAGGTAATGGCCGCCATAGAGCGGGCCGGCATTAACAAACTGGCAGTATTAACCCAGGTTCAATGAGTAAAATACGTTATGACGAATATACCCTTGCAGCGTCTCAGCCTCTATCTGATGGCTTTTCTGTCTTTCACCGGTTCGGTATGGGCTGAGGAACTGGAAACCCCCGCAATACCCGGTGTCGTCGCGGCCCATACCCGAATTGAATTGATTAAGGATGGCTTTACCGGAACCGAAGGCCCTATCGGACTTACCGATGGCAGCCTGTTGTTTACCGAAACCAATGCCAACCGCATTACCCGGATTGCGGCGGATAACACGGTATCGACTTTTCTTGAACACAGTAATGGTGCGAATGGACTGGGTTTTAACCGTCAAGGTGAACTGATTGCCGTACAAACACGGGATCCACAGGTAGGAATCATTTATCCCGCTAACCGGAAAAAGGTATTCGCCACCCATTTTGAAGGTCAAAATTTTCAGCGACCCAACGACCTGGTAATTGATCGTACCGGCGGGATTTTTTTTACCGACAGCGGAACGCGCCCCACTCCGGAAAACCCCAATCCGCCGCCTTCGACTCCAGGGGTTTACTACATTACCCCAACAGGCCAATTACTGCGGTTGGCCCAGGATATTGCCCGTCCTAATGGAATACAACTCAGCAAGGATGAGAAAACCCTTTATGTCGCCAATACCCTGGGTGAAGCCCTACTCGCTTACGATGTAACCGGAACAGGAACAATCGCCAACCGTAGGGATTTCGTCAAACTGAAAGGCTTTACTCAATCGGATGAGGGTTGGTCCAGTGGTGCGGACGGACTGGCCATTGATGATGCGGGACGGCTTTATGTCGCCTCGAATGCCGGCATTGAAGTGTTCAGCCCTGAGGGAATGGCTTTAGGCGTTATAAGTCTGCCCAAAAAACCTCAGAACCTGGCGTTTGCGGGAACGGAAAGAAAGACTCTTTACGTAGTAGGTCGAGGAGCAGCCTACAAGATCAGGCTGGAAACTCCAGGCATAAAGGGACGCTTGAAATAGCACACCCAATGAATCAACCCATTCGCACCCAACTGTATCGGGTTTTTCAGACGAAAAACCCGGAAGCGAGGCACGTCAGGACTTGATGTTTGTATCCTGAGGGACATGAAGAAAATATCGAAGCGGGCTTATATGCGACACAATATGACGTACCAAACGAGTAAGCTGTGTCTGTCGATGCACCGTTAGGCACAAAGGAGTTTATTCGTCCAGAAAGCTGGCAGTGATCGACATACAAAACAACACCTGAATGAGATCAAGTCATGACACAACATGCCCCGAATAACAACCCCCAGTTTCACAGGATGATCG